>NZ_JBHLZP010000217.1:0-12960 GCF_042429965.1 Actinoallomurus acaciae | reverse complement strand
GCGTGAGGGGTGTTGGTGGGCGTGGGTGGATTCGTGTCCGGTGTCGGATCCGTGCGTGGTGGGGTGTGGGCGGGTTCGGGTCTTGGGCCCGTGCGTGGTGGGGAGTTGGTGGGTGTGGGCGGGTTCGTCTCGGGTGTCTGGTCCGTATTTGGCGAGGTGTCGGTCAGCGTGGCTGGATTCGCTCGGGCCCTTCCCGCCGCGCTGAGACGGTCTCGCAGTCTCGGGGCGATCACCGCCTCCGGGGGGAGGGCACTCCCCGGACGTGCCGAGTCCGAGTCTCACCGACGCCGGGGAGGGCGTGATCCCGGCGCTCACGCGAGCGGCGCTCGAATACATGGTGGTCGGTTCCGAGATCCACGAGAGGCTCCGCATGCTCGTCGAGCAGGGCGCCGGTCGGGCGGGGGCAGAGCCGCCGGCACCTTCCGCTGCGGCAGCGTCCCTGGTGGGACGGCGGGACGGCGGGACGGCGGGACGGCGGGACGGCGGGACGGCGGGACGGCGGGACGGCGGGAAGGCGGGCGCAGAGCGGCCGGGGCCGCACGCCTCGCCGGCTACGTCGATCGGGCGGGGGAACTCGTCGAAGGCGAAGATCGCAAGCGGGTTTGGACGCCGGGCTTTCGCGGTGGTGGGGGGAGGTGAGGATTTCGCGCGCCGGGTTCTCGTGGTGGTGTGGGGAAGGTGACGGATCCGTGCGTCGGACTTTTGTGGTGCACGAGGTGAGGGCTTCGTGCGCCGGTTCTCGTGGTGGTGTGGGGAGCTGGCGGGGCCGTGCGCCGGGTTCTCGTGGTGGTGTGGGGAAGTGACAGGTCTGTACGTCGCAGTTGTGGTGCAGGAGGTGACGGGCTCGTACGCCGAGTTCCCGTGGTGATGCGGGGAGGTGCTGGGGCCGTGTGATCCGCGCCTCTTCGTTGACCCAGGTGCCGCCGGCGTTGCGGAGGTCGGTCCGCAGGCTCGGCCAGGACGTGAGGGTCCGGCCGCGTACGACGCCGGCCTCGACCGGCCGGGAGTTCGTGGTGGTGCGGGGGAGATGACGGGTCCGTGGGTCGGGCTCTTGTGGTGCAGGAGGTGACGGGTCCGTACGCCGATTCCCACGGTGGTGCGGGGAGGCGACGGCTTCGGGACCTCGTGGTGGTAAGGGAAAGGTGACGGGCTCGTACGCCGAGTTCCCACGGTGGTGCGGGGAGGTGCCGGGGCCGTGCGTCGGGGCCTCGTGGTGGTGCGGGGAAGGCCGGGCCGCTACTCGGTGGAGAAGACGCGCGCGACCGGGCCCAGGTGTGGGATGGCCCGGCGGACGCCGCGGGTGGCCAGGTAGCCGCAGCCCAGTGTCACCGCGCCGCCGACCGCGTCCAGGAAGTAGTGGTTCGCCGTGCCCAGGATGACGATCACCGTCGCGAGCGGGTACAGGAACGGCAGGACCTTGGCCCAGGGGCGGCGGAGCACGTCCGAGACGGCGATCGCGCACCACAGCGACCAGCCCGTGTGCAGTGACGGCATCGCCGCGTACTGGTTCGACACCGAGCCGACCGGTGAGGCGCCGGAGGCGTACAGGCCGTGGGTGTGCCAGACCAGCACCGTGTCGACGTACCCCGGCAGCATCCGCGGCGGTGCCAGGGGCAACAGGTAGAACCCGACCAGCGCGAGTACCGTCGTCGCGAAGATCAGGCGCCGGTAGAACACATAGCGGTCCTGGTGGCGGATGTACAGCCACACGAGGATGCCCGGCGTCACGATGAAGTGCAGTGTCGAGTAGTAGTAGTTGGCGACGACGCCGATCCAGTGCTCGCGCACGAACAGGTGGTTGAGCGGGAGTTCGAAGCCGATGTGCATGAGGTGCTCGAGGCTCAGGATCTGCCCGCCGAGCCGCAGCGCCTCCGTGTGCGTCGTCGGCACCAGGTTGCGCACGATGGAGTACGCCGTGTAACAGAGCGCGATGAGCAGTATCTCGCGCCAGACGCGCGGTCGTCCCCCGGCCGGCGTGTCCTCCGGTATCTCAGTCGCGTCGCCCGTGGCGACTGGCGCTACGGCCGAACTCGACATGATCCCCATGGTGTCAGATCCGGCCGCCAGGACTATCGGCAATAGTTGTCTTGTTTGTCACTTCGTGATCCTTCGCTGGCCGTGACCGGTTCTCCCGCAGATGGATGATAAGGCCTGCGAACAGGGCGAACACCATCACGGTGATCCCTGCCACGGCGTCCAGCAGGTAATGGTTGGCGGTCGAGAAGATCACGGTGATGGTGACGATCGGGTAAAGCGCCGCCAGTGCCCTGATCAGCGGCCGGCGGGTGCTCACGATCACCGCCACCGCGCACCAGAGCGCCCAGCCCGCGTGCATCGAGGGCATGGCCGCGAACTGGTTCGTGAGCGAGCCCGCCTGGGGCGAGGAGTACAGCCCGAAGCTGTGGAACGCGGTCACCGGGTCCACGAACCCCGCGCCGCCCAGGAAACGCGGCGGCGCCAGCGGGTAGACCCAGAACCCGATGAGGGCGATCGCGGTCGCCAGCAGCAGCGACGTGCGCAGCCACCGGTACTGCCGCGGCCGTCGGCGGTACAGCCACACCAGCACCGTGAGCGTGACCAGGAAGTGGGCGGTCGCGTAGAAGATGTTGGCGGCCTTGGCCAGCAGGGGCACGCGCAGCAGCGCGTGGTTGAGCGTCAGTTCGACGTTCGGCCCCAGCGCGTGCTCCAGGCGCATGACCTGCCCCGCGTGGACGTAGGCCGCGGACTCGTCGTGGGGGATCAGCAGGCGTACGAGGGTGTACGCGCCGTAGAAGACGGCGACCAGGGCGATCTCCCGCCAGAGGCGGGGCGACCATGATCCTCTCAGGTCGATGTCGCGCGGCGCCGGGCGACAGGGTGGGGCGAGCTGGGCCATGTCTCGATCCTGGAGGAAAATCCGGCCTTTGTGATCACCTCCAGGAATGGTCTGCGACTCGGCCCATATGAGTACACGCCCTAGTCCTCAGGGTGGATACGGTCGCCCGGATCTCCTCCGGCGGATCATTCGGCCGGTACCGGCACGACCTCGCTGATCGAGGGGGCCGGGGAGCCGGACTCCCAGGTCAGGCGTACCGCGTCGACCGAATCGCCGCCGACGGGCAGGTCGGCGAAGCCATTACGGAAGATACCGATGTGACGCCAGGTCGCGCCAGTCCTGATCTCCACCGCCGCGGTACCCGCCGCACCCAGCACCCGGACGCGTGCCGGACGCCGCGCCGCCGAGGGCGTCACGACGAGCGCGTCGCCCGCCGCCGGGGCCGCCGAGGCGGTGTAGGCGGTGTCCAGCGACCCGTCGGCCGCGGCGGCCAGGTCACCGGCCGGGCCGCCCGTGACGGTGTAGGTGATCTGGCCGGGGACGCTCACCTGGAACTCCCGCACCACGCACCAGTGCCCATCGCCCGCCGCCGTGCCCCGGTAACGCACGTACCGGGCGGTCGTCCCGGCCGGCGCCGTGGCGTGGACCTCGGGTGTGGTCCCGTCGGCCAGCGGCGTCCAGGACTCGCCGTCGGTGGAGTACTCCAGCGTGCCGGCGTGGATGTAGTCGTCCGGGCTGCCGGACCTGCCCATGAGGACGCCGACGTCGCCGATCGGCCGAGGCTCGCCGAAGTCGACGCCCACCCAGTCGCCGACGCCCGGCGCGGCGTTGCTCCAGAAGTACGTGCCGGTGTCGCCGTCGGTCATCCGGGCGGGCGCGTTGTCCTGGTACGCGGTGAGGGAGGTGATCCCGGCCGGCCGTACGGCGTGCACGCCGGCCGCGCGGTCGAACATCGCCTTCGCGGTCGTGACGAACCGGTCGATCACCCCGTCACCGATCCTGGGCGCCGTACCGTTGTGCGGCTCGCGGGTGTCGCGGATGGCGTTCGCCCGGTCCACCAGGGCGTCGACGCGCCGTCGGTCGGCCCATCCCGGCGCGAGCGGGTGGGTGATCATGTCGAGGGCGGCGTCCATCGCCCGCGCCCACAGTTCGGTGGCGTCGAGCCACGCCTTGGCCTCGTCGGCGAAGGCGGGGTCGATGACGCCGGCCCGGATCCGGGCCGGAGCGGCCGCGAGAGCCCGTACGCGCGCCCGCAGGTCGTGGACGGAGCCTCGGTGGTCCCCGGCGTCCCAGCGCCGCCAGAAGGCGCTCACGGCGGCGGCGAGCGCGGGCGCCTGGGTCGTGTGCAGCCGGCCGTCGTAGGTCGACACGTCCGCGAAGGCGCGCAGCGCGGCCGTCGTCTCCGGGTCGCCGCCGGCACGCTCGGCCAGGGCCGCCGCCCAGTCGCGCCCGGCGTCGTACGTCGCGTCGTGCCAGCCGAAGTCGGCGAAGGAGAACAGCGCGACGTCGCTCACCGCGGCCTGGTTGGAGGGGTTGGAGATGATCCCGGTGATCGAGCGGGAGAGGCCGCTCTCGCGGCCCGTGTAGGCGGCCAGCGGCAGCCGTCCGGCGATGTAGTCGTTGACCGGGTAGTTGTCCCAGACCAGGATCGGGTGGCCGAACACCCTCCCGGCCTGCTCCGCCTGGTCGACCGTGATCGTCGCCGGGACGACGCCGACGCCGGTCCAGTGCACGATCACGTCCGGGTCCAGCCTGTCGCGCAGGGCCTGCTTGTACGGCGAGTCGGTCACACTGGAGTACTCGGTCGGCACCATCTGCAGCGGGTGCACGTCGCCCTTGGCGCGCGCCCACGCCTGCACCTTGTTCAGCACGTACGCCTGCGCCGCGCCCGCTCCGGCCGCGCCGTCGCCGAACTCATCCTTGTCGGCCGCGCAGTGCCAGACGCCGTAGTCGATGTCGTCGAACGGCACGTTGAACGCCCGTCCGCCCAGGTCGTACACGGCCTCGAGCTTGGCGATCAGCGCGTCCACGTCCGCCTGGGAGGAATAGCAGATCGACAGGCCGGGGGAGAGGGCGAAGGTGAACTCCACATGGTCGTCGCGGGCCCGGCTCACCAGCGCGCCGAGCCGGGCGAGCTCGTCGGCCGGGTACGGATCGCGCCAGCGTTCGCGGTGGTACGGGTCGTTCTTCGGCGCGTACTCGTAGGTGTTCATCTTGTGCGCGCCGAGGTAGTCCAGGTGGGCCAGCCGGTCTTCGTGGGACCACGGAGTGCCGTAGAAGCCCTCGATCGAGCCGCGGTAACGCATCGCGGGCCGGTCGCGTACGGCGACGCCCGGCATCCAGTGCCCGCGCACCAGCTGCCCGAAGGTCTGCGCCGCGTAGAAGGCACCCGCCCCGTCGGCGCCGTCGAGGACGATGTGGTCGCGTCCGCCGTGGCGTCCCGCGGCCAGCACGTAGCCCTCGGGCCCCAGTCCGGTGTGGTCGGCGACACCGAGCCCCTTCAGCACGGGGGCGCCGCCGGAGAGCCAGACGGTCACTTCGGTGCGCGGGTCGGCCGCCGACTGCCGGATGTCGGTGGCGCCGGCCTTCCGCAGCGCCGCGCGTACGGTCCGCAGCGCGGGCGCGTCGGTGTCGGCCGCGGTGACGAGCCCGACCGTACGGGGCAGGTGGAAGCCGTCGCGCCGGTCGCTGATCCGCTGGGGCGTGGGCCAGACCGTCTCACGGACCGACGCCCGCGCCGGCGGGGTCGTGCCGTGCGGGGGCACGGCCACGGCGGCCGTGGCCACCAGGGCGGCGACGGGGACCCAGAGCCTGCGCACGAGCGAACTCCTCGCGAATCACGGCAACCGCAAACAGCCAATAATGCGCGGAAGTGGTCGTCAAGCGCGGATTTCCTCACTAACGGGCGAGATCGGGCAGGATCTGCTCCGTCGGGGTGGTCTCCCGCAGGGCCCGGCCGACCGTGCAGTGGTTCTCGTGCACCCGGTGCGCGACGTCGGTGAACACCCGTGCGGCGTCCTCGTCGCCGTCGGGGAGCTCGACGTCGTAGGTGACGGTGACGGCGCCCAGCCGGGTCGGCGCGACCTTCTCGGCCTCGACGGTGGCCGCGAGGCGTACGAGCCGGTGGCCGCGTTCGGCCGTCAGCGGCTCGACCGTGACGATCTCGCAGCCGCCCAGCGCGGCGAGAAGCAGCTCGACCGGCGTGAAGACGCCGTCGTCTCCCGACCCCCCGATGGCGACCCGCGCGCCGCGGGCGTTGGTGGCGACGAAGCCGCCGTCGTCGGTGCGCTCGACCCGGACCGAAGCCATGATCATCCCCCTTGTCGTCGGACGGTCCCCGTAACGCGCGTGCTACCGGAGTTGTTCCAGCCAGCCGCGCGCCCGCTCCACGTGGGCCTCGGTCAGGCCCTCCTGCGGGTCCACTCCCACGATCAGATGCGGGCCGAGCGTCGGTCCGCTCGCGAGAGCGTCCGGAACATCCGGTTCGTCCTCCAACCATACGAACGGCCGCTCGCCGATCCACTCGGCGACGTGCCGTGCCTTCCAGCCCCCGTAGGAGTAGACGGGGTCGCGCGGAGGGATCGGGATGGCGCGCAGCGCGGGCAGCCCGACCCGCGGCGAGATCCACTCGTTGGCCGCGTCGGTCCAGTAGCTGGCCCAGACGAGTTCCGCGCCGGTCTCCTCGGCGAGCGTGGTCAGCATCGGTCCGTGGCGGGGGTTGAGCAACAGCCGGAAGGTGACGCCGTTCGGCGTGGCCCGATAACGCTGGTAGCCGGGCGAACGCTGCAGGGGGTTGAGAACACCGTCCACGTCGAGCAACACCAGCGGCGTGTCCATGCCTGGGACGCTATGTCAGCTCGTGTCCCGCGCCTAGTGCGAATCAGTGATCGTCCGTAAGCGGCCCGACATCACCCCACGACAGCGGGGGCGAAGACGAACGGCCCGGTCCGCCTCGATGGCGGACCGGGCCGGTCACGTGTCGGAGGAAGGCGTCGGCCTTCCGGATCACACGTCGTAGTAGAGCTCGAACTCGTGCGGGTGCGGGCGGAGGCGGATCGGGTCCAGCTCGTTCTCGCGCTTGTAGGCGACCCACGTCTCGATCAGGTCCGGCGTGAACACGCCGCCCTCGAGGAGGTAGTCGTGGTCGGCCTCGAGCGCGTTCAGGACCGCCTCCAGCGAGCCCGGCACCTGCGGGACGCTGCGGGCCTCCTCCGGCGGCAGCTCGTACAGGTCCTTGTCCACCGGCTCCGGGGGCTCGATCTTGTTCTTGATGCCGTCGAGGCCCGCCATGAGCATCGCCGGGAAGGCGAGGTACGGGTTGCAGGACGGGTCCGGAACGCGGAACTCCAGGCGCTTGGCCTTGGGGTTCGAGCCGGTGATCGGGATGCGGACGCACGCCGAGCGGTTGCGCTGGGAGTACACCAGGTTGACCGGGGCCTCATAGCCCGGCACCAGGCGGTGGTAGGAGTTCACCGTGGGGTTGGTGAAGGCCAGCAGCGAGGCGGAGTGCTTGAGCAGGCCGCCGATGTAGTAACGGGCGAGGTCCGACAGCCCGGCGTAGCCGACCTCGTCGTAGAAGAGCGGCGAGCCGTCCTTCCACAGCGACTGGTGGCAGTGCATGCCGGAGCCGTTGTCACCGAAGATCGGCTTCGGCATGAACGTGACCGTCTTGCCCGCCTGCCGCGCCACGCTCTTGACGATGTACTTGTAGAGCATCAGGTTGTCGGCGGTCTTCAGCAGCGTGTCGAACTTGAAGTCGATCTCGGCCTGGCCGGCCGTGCCCACCTCGTGGTGCTGCATCTCGACGGTGATCCCGGACTCGTTCAGCTGCCGGACCATCTCCGAGCGCAGGTCGGTGAAGTGGTCCATCGGCGGCACCGGGAAGTAACCGCCCTTGTACCGCGGCTTGTAGCCGAGGTTGCCGCCCTCTTCCTTGCGGCCGGTGTTCCAGGCGCCCTCAACCGAGTCGATGTGGTAAAAGGACTCGTGCTGGCTCGTCTCGAAGCGCACGTCGTCGAAGATGTAGAACTCCGCCTCGGGCCCGAAGAACGCGGTGTCCGCGATGCCCGTGCCGCGCAGGTAGTCCTCGGCCTTGCGGGCGACGTTGCGGGGGTCACGGGTGTACGCCTCGCCGGTCAGCGGGTCGTGCACGAAGAACGTGAGGTTCAGGGTCTTGTGCTGGCGGAACGGGTCGATCACAGCCGTCGTGGGGTCCGGCAGCAACAGCATGTCCGACTCGTGGATCTCCTGAAAACCACGGATGGAGGACCCGTCGAACATCAGGCCGTCGGTGAAGGCGCTGTCACCGAAGTTGTTCACCGGGAACGTGAAGTGCTGCGTCGTGCCCGGCAGGTCGGTGAACCTGACATCGACGAACTGAACCCCTTCGTCCTTGATGTATTTCAGGACCTCGCTGGCACTGCTGAACATCCGACCTCCTAGGGTGCTTTCAGGGCGCTATCACGCTATGCACGGGCCGTTTCCAGGCCGTGTCCCATGTGTTTCGCACGTGTTACATGGCCCCCGGCACCGGGTGATCGCCGGCGGCGGATAGCTTTGAGACCATGAGCGAACCTCGGCGTTCGGCCGGAACCTGGCTCTCGGGCGCCCGCGCGGCGGGCGCCGATCTCGGCTACCCGGGAGAGCGCATGGGCCTGCCGCAGCAAGGGCCCGGCTCGGTGGCCGGGTACGGCCGCCGGCTCGTGGCCCTGGTCGTCGACTGGCTCCTGGCCCTGCTGGTGGCGCAGATCCTGTCGGCCGCCCTGCACTGGAGCCCCACGGTGCGCAGCTTCGTCACCCTGGCGATCTTCGGCGTGCTGTCGTGGCTGCTCACCGGCTTCTTCGGCACCACCGTCGGCAAGCGGCTCGCCGGGCTGCGCGTGGCCGTGCCGAACGGCGGCCGCGTCGGGCTCCTGTGGTCCTTCGAACGCGCCGTGCTGCTCGTGCTCCTGATCCCCGCCGTCCTGTGGGACCGTGACCACCGCGGCCTGCACGACCGCGCGGCGAACACGGTGGTCGTGGTCCGCTGACCTGCTAGCGCGTGCGGGGCTTGGGGCCCTTCGGCATGCGGGCGCCCTTGGGGATCGGGCCCTTGGGCATCTGCATGGCCTGCGGCAGCGCGTTGAGGCGGTCGGTCAGCTCGCTGACCTCGTCCTTCTTGAGGTTGCGCGGCAG
The DNA here is from genome assembly GCF_042429965.1 of Actinoallomurus acaciae. Taxonomy (NCBI): domain Bacteria; kingdom Bacillati; phylum Actinomycetota; class Actinomycetes; order Streptosporangiales; family Thermomonosporaceae; genus Actinoallomurus; species Actinoallomurus acaciae. Next base: position 3,971 of record NZ_JBHLZP010000217.1, on the reverse strand, counting down.
CTTGGTGAGGTGGCGCTGGAGCTTGCCGATCGGCACCTGGCCCTCGTCGTTGCCGACCTGGATGTCATAGATCGGGACCTCCGAGGCGGCGCGGGAGATGCGCTTCTTCTCCGCTCCGATGAGCTTGCCCACCCGTGATCCGGGGCCCTCGCCGAGCAGGATCACGCCCGGGTGGCCGACCACGCGGTGCACGACGTCCATGTTGCGGTTCGCCTGCACGGCGGGGGTCACGACCCAGCGGCCCCGCATGTTCTCCACGATCGACGCGGCGGCGCCGGGCCTGCCCTCCAGCATGGAGTACTGCGTACGCTGTGCCAGCTGACCGAAGACGATCATGCCGACCGCGAGGGCGGCCAGCACGCCGAGCGGGATCAGCAGCAGCGCCTGGCCCAGGACCAGCCCGATGGCCACGAACACCACGAGAGTCCCGATCGCCGCCAGGAACACCATCGGCAGGGCCTTGCGATTGGCCTGGTGGACCAGCGAGGCGACCATGCGGATCTGCTTGAGGCGGCCGGGGCTTTCGTCCTGTCCGTCCTGGGACTTCTTTGCCATGGAGGGAAGGATACGAGGGTTCGTGCCCGCAGTCGAAAGCGACGCCGCCGTTATCGGCCGCGACGGTAAACAAATTTCCACGCAACGCTTGGGCTTGTAAAGCGTTGACACGCCGCCGGTGCGGTCTTACCGTCCCGGATCAGATCGTCGCCGTCCTTGGAGTCGCCATGGTGTGGTCGCGTGCTCGTGCTTCGGCACGAAGAGTCTCTCTTCTCGTTCTGGTCGGTCTCACGACCACCACCGCGGCCGCGGCGCCGCACGCGGGGGCGGCCGACGCCCCCGCGCGCTCGCTCGTGGCCTACCACCAGTGGACGTCCGCCCACGACTTCGCCAAGGGGTCCTCCGAGGGCGTACGGCTCTCGGGCGCCGGTGCGCTCACGATCGCTCATCCGGTCGGCCGGGAGACGTACGCCGACCCGTACGGCGCCGGCACGAAGGCGTGGGACTACGCTCGCTGGACGTCGCCGGAGGTGTCGGTCGGGTTCGGTGCGAGCCAGTTGGTGGCGTCCTGGACGGCCGACACTCCGCACGGGAGCTGGCTGCAGGTGGAAATGCGCGGCCATACCGGGGCGGGCGCGGACACCAAGTGGTACGTCATGGGCCGCTGGGCCTCCGACGATCCCAAGGAAGGCGGCGACATCAACCGGACGACGGTGCCCGGCCAGGCCGACGCCAACGGCAACGTCGACATCGACACCTTCATCGCCAAGAACTCCCTCACCTCCTACCAGCTGCGGGTGACCCTGTACCGCGCGCCCGGCAGGCACGTGCGGCCGGTGCTCCGCTCGGTCGGCGCGATGGCCTCACTGGTCGCCCAGCGCACGACCGTGCCGGTCAGCCCGCTGGGCGGCGCCGAGGGCATCGAGCTGAAGGTCCCGACGTACTCCCAGAACATCCACAAGGGCCAGTACCCGGAGTACGACGGCGGCGGCGAGGCCTGGTGCAGTCCCACGTCCACCTCGATGGTGGTGGGCTACTGGAAGCGCGGACCCTCCAAGAAGGACATGTCCTGGGTGGACCCGTCGTACGCCGACCCGCAGGTCGACTACGCCGCGCGCCACACCTACGACTACAACTACGAGGGCACCGGCAACTGGCCGTTCAACCCCGCGTACGCCGGCCGCTTCGGGCTGAACGGCTTCATCACGCGGCTGCGGTCGGTGACCGAGCTGGAGCAGTTCATCAAGGCGGGCATTCCGGTGGTGACCTCGCAGTCGTTCAAGGCCGACGAACTGCCCGGCTCGAACTACAGCACCAACGGCCACCTGTTCGTCGTCGTCGGCTTCACCAAGAAGGGCGACCCGATCATCAACGACCCGGCCTCGTCCTCCGACGCCGTCGTCCGCAACGTCTACCCGCGCGCCAACTTCGAGAACGTCTGGCTGCGCAGCTCGTCCAGCGGCGGCATCGCCTACATCATGTACCCGCCCGGTCACCGGCTTCCCAAGAACGTCCCCGGCTTGGAGAAGAACTGGTGAAGGCCGGCCCCCGGTGCGTCGTGACCGCGGTCACGACGCACCGGGCGTCCCGCCTCGGGAGCGGCCGCGTGTCCGTGTTCCGGCCCTGCTGTCCTCCACCGGCCCGGTGACCGCGGCACAGCCGAGCGTCGTCTACCGCGAGTGGAGCTCTGACGAAGGCTTCGCGGCGGGCGTCTCGGAGGGCGTGCGGGGTACCGGTGCGCTCACGATCGCTCACCCGGTCGGGCGGGAGACGTACGCCGACCCGTACGGCGCCGGCACCAAGGCGTGGGACTACGCCCGCTGGACGTCGCCGGAGGTGTCGGTCGGGTTCGGTGCGAGCCAGCTGGTGGCGTCCTGGACGGCCGACACTCCGCACGGGAGCTGGCTGCAGGTGGAGATGCGCGGCCGCACCGGGGCGGGCGCGGACACCAAGTGGTACGTCATGGGCCGCTGGGCGGCCGACGACCCGGGGGAGGGCGGCGACATCCACCGCGCCTCCGTGCCGGGCCAGGGCGACGCCGACGGCGACGTCGACATCGACACGTTCGTCGCCGTCGGCTCCCTCACCTCCTACCGGCTCCGGGTGACGCTGTACCGCCTTCCGGGCACCGAGGTACGGCCGGTGCTGCGCTCGGTGGGCGCGATGGCCTCCCTGGTGCCCGAGCGCGAGACCGTGCCGGTCAGCCCGCCGGGCGGCGCGGAGGGCATCGAACTGGACGTCCCGCCCTACTCCCAGGAGATCCACAAGGGCCAGTACCCGGAGTACAACGGCGGCGGCGAGGCGTGGTGCGCCCCGACGTCGACGGCCATGGTCCTGGCCTACTGGAACACGGGACCCTCGCGGCAGGACATGTCCTGGGTGGACCCGTCGTACGCCGATCCGCAGGTCGACCATGCCGCGCGGAACATCTACGACCACAACTATCGGGGGGCGGGCAACTGGCCGTTCGGCCCCGCGTACGCCGGTCGCTTCGGGCTGAACGGCTTCGTCACGCGGCTGCGGTCGGTGACCGAGCTGGAGCGGTTCATCAAGGCGGGCATTCCGGTGGTGACCTCGCAGTCGTTCAAGGCCGACGAACTGCCGGGCTCGAACTACAGCACCAACGGCCACCTGTTCGTCGTCGTCGGCTTCACGCCGAGCGGCGACCCGATCGTCAATGACCCGAACTCGCCCTCGAACGCCGAGGTCCGCCGCGTCTACCCGCGCGCCGACTTCGAGAACGTCTGGCTGCGCGGCTCCTCCAGCGGCGGCATCGCCTCCATCATGTACCCGCCGGGGCACGCGCTCCCGCCGAACATCCCCGGCACCGACCCGAACTGGTGACGTGTCTCCTCTCAGAGGAGCGCGTAGACCGTGGTCGCGTGCGCGGCGACGTTCCCGCCCGCGGTCATGGCGACCTCGGCGAACGCCAGCGTACGGCCGAGCTTGGTGAGCGTCGCCGTGACGAGCACGTCGACGTCCACGACGGGACGCTGGAACGTGCTCGACTGCTGCACGGTCGTCATCGGGACGAACTCCCCGCGCGCCGAGGACACCGCGATCACGGTGGCGGTGTCGGCCGCGGCCATGAGCGCCTGACCGCACATGGCCCCGCCCTGCCGCGCCAGCCGCGTCGACCACGGCAGCCGCAGCACGGCCATCAGCTCCCCGGTCTCCTCGACCACGAGGCCGAGCTCGCGCACCCAGGGGGCGAAGTTCTCGTTGAGGATGGCGTTGCCGTCGGCGGCGCTCAGCGTCATGGGCCCATCATTCCCGCCACACGATCGATTCCGAAGTCCTGGTCGGCCGCCGTACGGTCGCGATGCTCTCCCCGTGGCTGTGAGCGTCCGTGCGGGGCGCGGAGTGTCAGGGGCGGAGGACGAGGCGGCCGCGGACCCGTCCGGCCTCCAGGCGGCGGTGTGCCTCGGCGGCGTCGGCCAGCGGCAGCACGTCGGCGATGCGGCACGGCAGCGTGC
>NZ_JBHLZP010000216.1:4683-17685 GCF_042429965.1 Actinoallomurus acaciae | reverse complement strand
GGGCGGCCGTCCCACACGGCGATCAGCTGGTCGGCCGCCCGCAGCATCGCCTCGTTGGCCGCCGCGTACGCGGCCGGGATCGGCACGTCGAACGGCAGCGTCTCGACCGTCTCGGCCCGCCGCAGGAGCTCGTCGTAGACCCGGCGCGCGTCCGGCGGGAGCGTGGCGCGGTAGCCGCTCGCCGCGACGATCGCGTGCAGCCGGCCGCCGAGTGCCAGCACGGCGCGGGCGAAGATCTGGTCGGCGCCGGGGGCCAGGCAGGAGACGCCGACCAGGTTCGGGCCGTATGACGCGAGCGTGGTGTGGAGGTCGCACGACACCAGCTGCGTGGTCCCGTCGGTGAGGTCGCGGTGGCCGGTGACCGCCACACGCGGGCACACGGCCGGCAGGCCGGTCGTCATCTCAGGTCTCCAGCGGGAGTTCGGTCATCACATCGGCGTCGGCGTAGGTCGCGACCAGCCGCTCGACGGCCGCGCGCCGCGTCGCGTCGGCCTCCAGATCCTCCAGGTACTCCGCCGCGCCCGGCACGCCGAGGCGGACGTACAGCGGCAGGATCCCGGTGAAGAACTCGCGGTACTCCAGGCCCGACAGGCCAAGGACCGGCCGCTCCCCCACGCCCGTGCGGTTGGTCCGCCGGGTCCGCTCGGCGAGGGCGGCCAGCTCGGCCTGGAGCGCGGCCGGCTCGGCCGTCCCGTCGCCGCGCACGGCGTCCACGAGCACGGCGGCGAGGTCCTCGTGGCCGTGGAGGATCAGGTTGTCCGCGGACAGCCGCGCCATGCGTTCGAGGTCCTGCCGGGAGGCGTCGTGGTCGCGGCACAGCCGCAGGGCGTACTGCACGGCCTGGTTCTCCCGGATCGCCAGGAGCTCCTCCAAGGTGTATGGACGCATCTCGGCGTCGGCCGGGAACTGGAACCGCGCCGGCAGCTTGCAGTCGAACACCCAGAAGAACAGGTGCTCCTTGGCGTGGTGGTGGTAGCGCATGTTCCGCGCGAACGTGACCTCCTGCGACAGGTCCGCGCCGAGCTCCAGCGCGATCCGGCGGCGGGCCGCGACGGTCGGCGAGTGCGGCGGGAGCGGGAACGTCCCGACCGCGGCGTGCTCCTCCAGCCGCCGGTAGTCCTCCTGCGTGATGTACCCGGCGGGGTGGGAGAGGTGGTCGAGCTCGCGGTCGGCATTGCGCGAGGTGCGGAACTGCAGCAGCGGCACGGCCGCGCCCCGCGACTCCCACCAGGTGACGACGAGGACGAGCGGCAGCCAACCCGTCGCGCCGGAGCCGTCCTGGAGCACCCGGTTGCTGAACCGCGCCTCGGTGATCTGGAAGACGTCGTCGTCGTCGGGCTCGCCGATGGGCAGCACCTCGTCGTACTTGGTGCTGAGGTCGACGATGTCGTTGAACGCGGCGCCGAAGTACTGGTCGGTGCGATCGGCGAACTCCAGCATGAGGTGGTCGGAGGCGCTGCGCCGCGGGGGACGGATGACCATCTGCACGATGCGGCGCCCGTCGGGCATGTCGAACAGCGTCCCGGTGAACGGCGGGATGTGACCGTACTCGTGCAGGGTCAGCCGGTGCGGCTGGTTCTCCTTCTGCAGGAACGCCGACAGGGACCGCCGCCCGTACCCGGCGTTCTGCCGGCGGCGCCGCAGCGCCGTCTCCTTGTCGGGGAACTGCGCGTCGTGCTCGTCGCGGACCAGTTCCAGCAGGTCGTCCTCCAGGAAGACGATGCGCAGCGAACGCCAGAAGGCGTGGCTTCCGTGCCGGGAACGCTTCCGCTTGAGCGCCGCCTCCAGCGACTCGGCGAGACTGGTGTTGGTCCAGCCCACGACGGTGACGTTCACGGCCTCGGCGAGCAGCGAGACGAACCGGTCGCCCTCGCCCACGTAGCCGGAGCTGACCTGCGGGTGCTCGGTGTCCTCGTCCTCCACCGGCGCGAGCGCGGCCGGGGAGGCGCCGTTCAGGCTGACGAGCGCGTCGTGGATGTCGCGCGCCAGCCGGCTCACCTCCCGGGTGAACTCCGCGCCCGCCAGACCCGCGAAGTCGATCCCCTGGCGCTCGTTCACGTCCAGCCGACGTCGCCGCTGCTCGGCGGTCAGTCCTTCCTCGGCGGGCGAACCGGCGGGCATGACCGGGAAGATCCGCGGGATCGAACGCGCGGAGCCCTCCTCGAGCGAGTGGTCCCGCTCGGCCCGGACGAAGAACTCATACTCCTGCGCGCACCAGTCCGAGAGCAGGTACCGCTCGGTGAGGACGGCGATCATCACCGAACTCGTGCGCAGGGCGCCGGTGATGGTCCGCTGCCAGCGCTGCGCGGTCGGGATCCCGTCCTGGTCGAGGAAGACGGTGAGCCGGCGACCGGCGATCGCGGCGAACGCCTCCTGAAGCTCCTCGACCAACCGCTGGATGACCTACGCGTCGTCGTCATGGGCATAGCTGATGAATACGTCGAAACCGGTCGCTTTCTGACTCAACAATTCCTCCGTATCCGGCGCTGCCGTCATTCACTTCGACGCGGACCCCGCCCTGCCGGTGCCCCAGGCGTCGGCTCAGGTGTGCGAGGCCCACCAGAGCGTGTGCTCCCGGGAGATGGCCTCTTCCGCCTCGTCCACGAAGTGGGCCCACTCGACCTCGGTCCGCGGCCACTCCGCCCGCTCGGCGATGTCGGCGAGTTCGAGCGCGGCGACCGAGTACGCACTGGCAAGCTGCTGGTGCTGCCGGGTCTGCAACCATGCGACGCCGCCGGCGGCGATCGCCCCGAAGATGCCCGGCAGGTCGAAATTGATCAGCCGGACGGCGGCCAGCACGGCCGCCACGAGCCCGGCGGTCTCCAGCGCGGCCAGGCCGACCGACCACTGGGCGCTGCGGCGTTCGTTGCGCCGCGCCCGGTCGGCGTACCAGGCCCGCTGGTCGTTGATCCGCCCGACGAGGTACTGCCGTTGCCGTTCCTCCAGCGGCAGCGTGCGTACCTGGCGCATCACCGGGGTCACCTGGCGGTCCTCACCGCGCATGGGCACCAGGGCGAAGTCGCGCAGGCTGGAGGTGATGCCGGTGAAACGCCGCAGGAGGAGCCGCTCGGCGCCGTGGTCGTCCGTGCCTCCGTCCAGATCGAACGGCTGGCCGCCCACGGTGTAGCGCCACGCGAGCGTCTTGGCGGACTCGGCCGCGGCGCGCGCCTCGTACCAGTGGCGGTCGGGCCGGACGGTCAGCAGGAAGACCTCGGTGACCAGGGCCGTCGCCAGGGCCGCGGCCGCGCAGATCGCGGCGGCGTCGACGCGCCCGGCGTTGAGACTGAACGAGCCGAAGACGGCGGCGAGCAGGAGCGAGGCGAGCTGGCATCGGATGGCGAGGAGAAAGCGCCGCTGCCCCACCATCGCGCTGTGGTCGGCGGCACGATAAAGCGCTGGAAACTCCGACTCCGCTATCACCTCCACACATCAAGAAATGCATCACCGTGGGCATGAATGTCAATGAGTCGCCCTATCCGGGTGGCCTTAAAGGCATTTATGGTGAGCCGGGAATCGGTGCAACGACCTCGCAGGTAACGGACCGGGCGATCGGGAACTGGCAGACTGTCGCGCATGCCCTCCCCCGACGAGTTGCGCTCGGCGATGCCGTTCGCGCAGGCCACCGGCGTGATGATCGAAATCGCGTCCCCCGAAGAGGTCACCGGGACGCTCGACTGGGCGCCGGAGCGCTGCACCGCCGGCGGCGCGCTGCACGGCGGCGCGCTGATGACCCTCGCCGACAGCATCGGCGCCGTCTGCGCCTTCCTCAACCTGCCGCCGGACACCGCCACCACGACGGTCGAGTCGAGCAGCCGCTTCTTCCGCGCCGTCCGCGAGGGCCGGGCGCGGGCGGTCGCGCGCCCGCTGCACGCCGGCCGCACGACCATCGTCGTCCAGACCGACCTGTACGACGACAACGGCCGTCACGTCGCCCAGACCACCCAGACGCAGGCCGTACTGCGGTCGTGACGGCCGGCGGCCTTTACGTTGTAGATCATTAACGCGGGCCAGTACAGGCCGAGCAGAAGCAGATCTCCATCGAGTGTTCACACCTTGCGCCACCGGGGCGTCCAGGTGCCGTCCTCGACGACGTAGTCGCCGAACAGCGCCGGCGCCTCACGCCGCATCACCTCGCCGACCTTGCCGAACACCAGGCGGATCTCCTCTTCGGCGCCGGGAGCCGTGCGGGCCTCGATCACGTGCCGGAGCGTGCGGACGTTCGCCGTCCAGACCAGGCCGGTCGCGACGCCCTCGGGCGCGAAACGGCGCATGAAGCTCGTCTTGTGCTTCTTCTCCTCGAACGGGACGCCCTCGTCGTCGAGCCCGAAGTGCCCGGCCATCCAGCCCTGGAACTCCTCCAGCTGGGACAGGAGCGCCGTGGCGCGCTTCATCAGCTCGTCGTCCTCGCGCGCCCACTCGGGGAACCAGAACGGGATGTCCCGCAGCCGCACGAACCGCAGCGACTCCTGCGAGATCGCCACGCCCGGCCGGTGGCGGGCCAGCTCGTGGGTCAGCACCCGGCTCACGTTGTGCAGCACGAAGGAGAAGCCGACGTGCTCCAGCACCGAGCCGTGCAGGCTGCGCAGGATGTTCTCCAGGTAGGCCGACTGGTCGGTGCGGACCTTCGTGACGTTCGGGTTGAGCCCCGGCTCCCACGACCGGTAGCAGAGCCGCCCGGCGAACTCGGCGAGGTTCTGCGGGTCGTTCAGCTGCGCGTCGAGGTCGCCCCGGTCCAGCCGCTCGAGCCACGCCGTGCCGCCGACCTCGGCGAGGTATCGGGCGACCTCGTCGTAGTCGAGCTCCGGACGTGCGACCAGGTGAACCTCGGGTTCGACGCTCTTCATGTAACCCAAGCCTAGAGCGGGCCGCCGGCCGGGCTCCGGGCGACGCCGGGAGCGCCGGTAATGCGCATTCAATACGGACATTCCTGGCGGGTATAAAGGGGAGGAGCATCAGTTCTCAGGAGGGCTCGTGACGGAGAGCACGATCACCAGGACCGGCGCGTACCGACCACGGGCCATCAACTTCCTCAAGGTCCACGAGGCGGCCGGCTGGCGGTTGAAGTTCTACGGCATCACGGCGAACGGCGGGCCGCCCCGGCCCGAGCTCATCACGGTCGGCGAGGCCCTCGTGCCCTCGGTGCTGCCGAGCCCGGCCGTGTACAACAGCGGCGGCGACCCGCACGACAGCGACCGGTACGGCGTGGGCTTCGTCACGCTCCACGACGCGACGGACTACGCCTTCGCCCTGTTCGACTGGTGGGCCGGCGAGAGCGAACTCCACCAGCGGGTGTACTCCGCCCTGCCGACGCGGCTCGGCGCGATGCGCCCGCATCCGACGCCCACGATCGGCGGCGTGTGGGAACTGGCCGTCACCGACTTCGAGCGGCGCGCCTGGCTGGAGCACGTGCTCGCCCGGCCCGGCGGACCGGACATCGAGGGCTACCTCGCCGACCGGTTCCAGGGCGACGTGTGAAGACGGTCGTCGGAGCCTGCCCGCTCGACTGCCCGGACGCCTGCTCCTGGCTGGTGACCGTGGACGATGACGGCACGGCCGTGAAGCTGCGCGGCAACCCCGCCCACCCGGTGACGCGCGGCGCGCTGTGCGTGAAGGTCAACCGCTACCTGGAGCAGACCGCGGCCCCCGACCGCATCCTGCACCCGATGCGGCGCGTCGGCCGCAAGGGCGAGGGCCGCTTCGAGCGGATCAGCTGGGACGAGGCCCTCGACGAGATCGCCGGCCGGCTCGGCGAGATCATGCACGAGTACGACGGTCAGGCGATCTGGCCGTTCCACGGCACCGGATCGCTGGGGTACGTCCAGGGGATGGAGGGCTTCGCCGGCCGCCGGTTCTTCAACGCGCTCGGCGCCTCGGTGCACGAGCCCACCATCTGCTCGCCCGCGGGCAGCGCCGGCCTGAAGTACACCCTGGGCACCTCCGGCGGCATGGACCCGGAGGACTTCGCCCGCTCCAAGCTGATCCTGCTCTGGGGCACCAACCCGCTGACCAGCGGCCACCACTTCTGGAAGTCCGTCCAGGACGCCCGCCTCGACGGGGCGTACGTCGTGGCCATCGACCCGGTGCGCACCCGCACCGCCGCGCAGGCGGACGAGCACCTGGCCCCGATGCCGGGCACCGACGCCGCGCTCGCCCTCGGCCTGCTGCACGTGATCGTGCGCATGGGCGCGCACGACCAGGCCTACATCGACGCGTACACGCTCGGCTGGGAGGAGTTCCGCGCGCGCATCGAGGAGTTCCCGCCCGACCGGGTCGCGAAGATCACCGAACTGCCGGAGGAGCGGATCGTCGCGCTCGGCGAGCGCATCGCGCGGACCCGGCCGACCGCGATCCGCGCGACGCAGGGCCTCCAGCGGCACGCCGGCGGCGGGATGACGCTGCGCACGCTCGCCTGCCTGCCCGGAGTGACCGGCGACTGGGCGCTGCCGGGCGGCGGCCTGTGCTACTCCACGAGCGGCCACTTCAAGCTGAACCTGCCCAAGCTGGTGCGGATCGACCTGCTGCCGCACCCGGTGCGCAGCCTCACCATGACCCGGCTCGGCGAAGGTCTGCTCGAGGTGAACGACCCGCCGGTGAAGGCGCTCTTCGTCATCGCGGCCAACCCCGTCGGCAGCAACCCCGCCCAGAACAAGGTGCGGCGCGGGCTGTCCCGCGAGGACCTGTTCACCGTGGTCCTGGAGCACTTCCCCACCGACACCACCGACTACGCCGACATCGTGCTGCCGGCCACGATGCAGACCGAACACCTCGACGTCATCGCCGGGTACGGGCACCTCTACCTGGCCTGGAACGAGCCCGCCACTGCCCCGCCCGGCGAGTGCCTGTCCACCTCCGAGACGTTCCGCCGGCTCGCCCGGCGCATGGGCCTGACCGAGCCGAGCCTGTACGCCTCCGACGAGGACCTCGTACGGGACCTCCTCGACTCGCCGCACCCCTGGCTGGAGGGCGTGACCGTGGAGCGGTTGCGCAAGGAGGGGTTCGTCCGGCTGAACGTCGACCGGCCCTTCCTGCCGTTCGCCGACGGCTTCCCGACGACCTCGGGGCGGCTGGAGTTCTACTCCCGGCGCGCCACGCGCCTCGGGCTGGATCCGCTGCCCGGCTTCACCCCGCACGCCGACCCCGGCGAGGGCCTCGTCCTCATCTCCGCGGCCCCTCACCACTTCCTCAACACGACCTTCGGCAACAACCCCGAACTGCGGCGGCGGGCCGGCGGGCCGGTGATCGTCCTGCATCCGGACGACGCCGCCGCGCGGGGCATCGCCGACGGTGACGCGGTCCGGGTGCACAACGCGCGCGGCGCGTTCGAGGCCAAGGCGGACGTCTCGGACCGCGTACGCCCCGGCGTGGCCGCCACCACCAAGGGCCACTGGGCGAAGTTCAACGGCGGTACCACGGTCAACGCGACGATCGACGAGCGCGACGCGGACATGGCCCACGGCGCGGTCTTCCATGACAACCGTGTCGAGGTTGATCTTGCCTGAGATTTCCTGATATCTCCGGTGGATCCTGCCCGCCGCGGCCTGCCACCGGCACACGTCATCGCTGAACCGATCAAGACAGGCGACGTACGGGTATTGGCCTGTACTGATCATCGGTCGATCGGAGCGTGATGACGACCCACGAAGCGGTATGTACGGACCTGGGCGACACTTTGCCACTGTCGCCCGGCTACATCGAGACCTTCTACCGGCCCTTCGTCGAGGGTGGCGGGGTGCGGTCGCTCATCCGGTCGATCCTGGCGGACGAGAGCCGTCTCGCCTGGTGCGCCGCGAACGGCTACCGGCACCACAACGACTTCACCAAGGTGGTGCTCGCGGTCTCACCCGCCGGGCGCAAGCTCGTGTGGCACGAGTGGTGGCAGCGGCAGCCCTGGGTGGACGGCGACTACCACAACCACCGCTGGGACTTCGTGTCCTACCTCGCCGCCGGTGAGCTGGAGCTGACGGAGTACGAGGAGGACCCGCGCGGCGCGCTGGCCGTGAGCCACTACCGCTATGAGTCCCCCGGATCCCGCGCGGAGTACGTCCTGCGGCTGACCGGTCCGGCCCGGCTGAGCGAGGTGCGGCGCCGGAAGGTCGCGGCCGGTGAGTACTACCACCAGCCGTACCCGATCGTGCACAACGCCGCGTCGATGGCGCAGGGCACCAGCACGCTCATCGTGCAGGACGCGGTGGCCGCCGCCGCGACCGACGTCTATCTGGCCGGGGTGGGCGAGGAGCGGCTCAGCCGCGCCGCGCCGCGGCTCTCGCCCGCCGCCCTGCGGACGCTGCTGGAGGAGTTCCACGACCGCCTCGGCGGCGTGGAGGAGTGGCCCGGCGGCGGTCTCTGAGAGACCGCGCCGGGCCGTCCGCGCGGCTCACCGCCGTCCGGCGCGGCACATCTCCAGCACGTTGGTGATGATCCGGTGCCCGGTCTCGCCGGTCGCGGTGAGGATCGACTCCGGATGGAACTGCACCGCCCAGCGCCGGCGGACCGGGTCCTCGATCGCCATGACGACGTCGCCCAGCGTCGCGGTCACCTCGAACCCCTCCCCGAGCCGCTCCCGCGTCGTGTGCAGCGAGTGATAGCGCGCCGCGGTGAACTCCGCGGGCAGCCCGTCGAACAGCCGCCCGCCGTCCACGGCGACGCGGCCGGGCTTGCCGTGCGCGGGCTCGGGCAGCAGCGCGAGTTCGCCTCCGGAGTGCTCGACCATGCCCTGCAGGCCGAGGCACACGCCGAAGACCGGCAGGTCGCGGGCGTAGACGGCGTCGAGCAGACCGGCCGTGTCGAAGTCGGCGGGCCGGCCCGGCCCCGGTGAGAGCACGACGAGGTCCGGCCGGATCTCGTCCAGCATCTTGTCGGGGAAGCCGAACCGCAGCGTCGTCACGTCGGCGCCCTGCTGGCGGAAGTAGTCGGCCAGGGTGTTGACGAAGGAGTCCTGGTGGTCCACGAGCAGCACCCGCAGGCCCTCGCCCGCCCGCGCGCGCCCGGCCTCCGCCTCCTCCCCGGGCTCCTCCGCCGGGGACAGCGCGGCGATCAGGGCACGCGCCTTGAGGTAGGTCTCGCGCTCCTCCGCGTCGGGGTCGGAGTCGTACAGCAGGGTGGCCCCGGCGCGCACGGCCGCGACGCCGTCGCGGATCTGGGCGGTGCGCAGCGTCAGGCCGGTGTTCATCGAGCCGTCGAACCCGATGCAGCCGACCGCGCCGCCGTACCAGCGCCGCGGCGTCTCCTCGTGATCCTCGATGAACTGCATCGCCCAGGTCTTGGGCGCGCCGGTCACGGTGACCGCCCACATGTGCGTCAGGAACGCGTCGAGCGCGTCGTACCCGGGCCGCAGCCGCCCCTCGATGTGGTCGACGGTGTGGATCAGCCGGGAGTACATCTCGATCTGCCGGCGGCCGATCACCTTGACGCTGCCGGGCACGCAGACCCGCGACTTGTCGTTGCGGTCGACGTCGGTGCACATCGTCAGCTCCGACTCGTCCTTGGCGGAGTTGAGCAGCTCACGGATGTTGTCGGCGTCCTCCAGCGGGTCGCCGCCGCGCCGGATGGTGCCGGAGATCGGGCACGTCTCGACCCGGTCGCCGGTGACCCGCACGAACATCTCCGGCGAGGCGCCGACGAGGAACTCGCCCTCGCCGAGGTTGAAGAAGAACTCATACGGTGCCGGGTTGGTGACCCGCAGCCGCTCGAAGAACGCCGCCGGCGACGGGCACGGGCCGTACATGACGTGGCCGGGCACGACCTCGAACAGGTCGCCGCGGACGAACTTGTCCTTGGCCGCGCGCACCACCTCGGCGTACGCGCCGGGCGTGGGCTGCGGCGGGATCTCGCGCGGCCGCGGCGCCGGCGTGGGCTCGGTCCGCCGCGACAGGCCCCGGGTGCTCACGCCGCCGACCTCGAAGTCGTACGACATCCGCGCCGACGTCTCACGCTTGCGGTCCACCACGATCATCTCGTCGGCGAGGTGGAGGACGAGGTCGCGCTGGTCGGCCGGGCGCTCGATGGCGAGCCGGATCGGCTCGAACTGGAACGCCAGGTCGTAGCCGAACGCGCCGTACAGGCCCAGGTGCGGGTCCGGCCCGGCGAACAGGTCACAGACGGCGCGCAGCGCGGTGAAGACCGTGGGCCGGCGGCTGCGGTCCTCCTCGGCGATGACCTCGTCGGAGGAGGGGACGAAGACCTCGACGCCGTCGGGGACCTCGGCCGGCTCACCGGTCGCCGCCACGGCCGAGGAGACGGCCGGGAGCAGGACCTTCCCCCGCTCGTTGAGGGCCCGTACGGTCAGGCGGCGCCCGCGCGCGACGATCTCCAGGCAGGGGTCGACGTAGGCCATGTGCCAGCGGCTGTACCGGCCGGGGTACTCCATGCCCGAGCTGAGCACGCCGCCCCGGCGCGTGCCCACGGCCTCGACCAGCGCGTCCAGCGCGTCGCTCTTACGCGCCGGGTCAACGGGCGTGTCCGTACGGACGACCCGTAGGCCGCCCGCCGTCATATAGTCCGTCGTCGTCTCCACGATCGGCCCTTCGATCATCCAGGCCCTCGTCGGCGGAAACGAGAAACGACCGCCGGACGAGGGCGGTCGCTGCGGTGTCCGAGAATGCGAAACCCGCGCCGCCTAGCGGCGCCACCACCACTGCTGCCTGGCCGGGGTTCGCATGCCACGAGGCTACCCCGTGAGCGGGGCGGCGCGCCAGCCGGTCCCCGCCGTGAGCATGGACAACGGCCTAGATCGCGGGACGAAACGTCCAAAGAGACGCGTAGCCGAGACCGAACCGAGACCCGTCCTTCCTTAAATCTTCTGCGAACAAGATTCGGCCGCCCGGAAGGTGCCCCGGCGCGGCTTCACATTCGTGTACGCGAGGAGGACCGTTGGCCGATACAGAGCCCGGACCACGCCGGAGTGACCGCAGCCCCTGGAACTGGCTGCTCATCCTCCCGGTCGTCGTTCCCCTGTTGACGTTCCTCTTCAACAGGGACGAACCGCGGCTGGCCGGTTTTCCGTTCTTCTACTGGGTGCAGTTCGCGTTCATCGTCCTCGGCGTCGGCTGCACGACGATCGTCTACCTCATGACGCGTCGTCCGTCGAGCGGCCGGGACGTCTCCGCGTCTTCTCCGGCCGAGACGAAGGAGGACTGAGCGATGTCCGGCAGGCACACCACCGAACTGGTCATCTTCGCCGTCCTGTTCGTGATCGTCAGCGCGATGGGCTTCGTCGCCGCCCGCTGGCGGCGGCCCACCACCATGCAGAGCCTGGACGAATGGGGCCTGGGCGGCCGCAGCTTCGGCTCGTGGATCACCTGGTTCCTCGTCGGCGGCGACCTGTACACCGCCTACACCTTCGTCGCGGTGCCCGCGCTGGTGTTCGGCGCCGGCGCGGCCGGCTTCTACGCCGTGCCGTACACCATCGTCGTGTACCCGCTGGTGTTCCTCGTGCTGATCCGGCTCTGGTCGGTCTCGCACGTGCACGGCTTCGTCACCCCGGCCGACTTCGTACGGGCCCGGTTCGGGTCCTCGACCCTCGCGCTGCTCGTGGCGATCACCGGCATCGTGGCGACCATGCCCTACATCGCCCTGCAACTCGTCGGCATCCAGGCGACGCTGGAGGCGATGGGCGTGACGGGCCACTGGCCGCTGATCATCGCCTTCGCCATCCTCGCGGCCTACACCTACCAGTCCGGCCTGCGCGCCCCCGCGCTGATCGCGTTCGTCAAGGACCTGCTGATCTACGTCGTGATCCTGGTCGCGATCTTCTACATCCCGCACAAGCTGGGCGGCTGGAGCCACATCTTCGGCGCGGCACAGGCCAAGTTCGACAAGACCCCCGCCACGACGGACGGAACCCTGCTCAACCACGACAACCAGCTGAACTACGCCATGCTGGCACTCGGCTCCGCCCTCGCTCTGTTCCTGTACCCGCACAGCGTCACCGGCGTGCTGGCCAGCAAGAACCGCAACGTCATCAAGCGGAACATGGCCGCGCTGCCGGCGTACAGCTTCCTGCTCGGCCTGATCGCGCTGCTCGGCTTCATGGCGATCGCCGGCGGGATCAAACCGGTCAACGGAGGCAACGGCAAGCCGGACGGCAACACCGTGGTCCCGCTGCTGTTCGACCACGTCTTCCCGAGCTGGTTCACCGGCGTGGCCTACGCCGCGATCGGCATCGGCGCGCTGGTACCCGCCGCGATCATGTCGATCGCCGCGGCGAACCTGTTCACCCGCAACATCTACAAGGAGTACTTCCGACGCGACGCGAGCCCGTCGGAGGAGGCCACGGTCAGCAAACTCGCCTCCCTCGTCGTCAAGATCGGCGCGGTGCTGGCCATCCTGCTCCTCGACCCGCAGTTCTCCATCGACCTGCAGTTGATCGGCGGCGTCATCATCCTGCAGACCCTGCCGTCGGTCGCCCTCGGCCTGGTCACCCGCTGGTTCCACCGCGGCGGCCTGATCGCGGGCTGGGTCGCCGGCATGGCCGCGGGCATGTGGATGCTCTACCGCATCCGCAACCCGGCCACCAACAAGCTGCACTTCGGCGGCTCGGCCTACCCGCTCAACGACATCGGCCTCCACACCAAGATGACGGTGTACGTCGGCGCGATCGCCCTGGCGATCAACCTGATCGTCGCGGTGCTGGCAACGGTGCTGCTGCGAGCACTGAAGACCACCGACGGCGTCGACATCACCCGCGCGGACGACTACGTCGCCGACGAGGGCGACCCGAAGGTCATCCAGGGCAGCCGCGAGGTCGAGGAGGGCCTCGCCACCTGACCGAACACCCGGCACGGCCCGGCGGCCTCCGCCGGGCCGTTGCCACGCCCGCCGGCGGGCGCCTACAGGAGCGCCCCTTCGGCCACTGACGAGCAAGCTCCACCGGCCGCCGGGAGGCGGTCCCGTCCAGGGGCCGTCCCCTCCGGGTGCGGCCCCGTCCCGGAGGCGGTCCCCTCCGGGAGGCGGTCCCCTCCGGGAGGCGGTCCCCTCCGGGAGGCGGTCCCCTCCGGGAGGCGG
>NZ_JBHLZP010000216.1:0-4619 GCF_042429965.1 Actinoallomurus acaciae | reverse complement strand
TCCCCTCCGGGAGGCGGTCCCCTCCGGGAGGCGGTCCCCTCCGGGAGGCGGTCCCCTCCGGGAGGCGGTCCCCTCCCGCCCGGGGGCTTCAGCCCACTTCCAGTGTCCAGCGTTGGTAGCCGTGCTGGGAAGGGCGCTGCGGCAACTGTGGAAAACTCTGGTCGGTCTCGGCTCGCCGCCTCACCGGCGGTGGCTCCACGCGCGGCGTGCCGCAGCGTGCGCAGCGTGCGGACCGCGAAACCGGGCTTTCGCCGTAACGGCCGGGGTCAGGTGCTGCCGGCGGCGGTGAGGCCCTCCAGCAACAGGTCCACGATGCCGTCCACGACGGCGGCGCGGGGTACGGTCGTGTGTTCCAGCCACCACTCTCCGGCGGCCTGGACCATGCCGACCACGGCGTGCCCCCAGATGTGGCCGCGGACGGGGTCGCGCAGGCGTCCCTCGGCCAGCAGCGTTTCGGCGAGCTCGCCGCCCAGGCCACGGATGAGCGTCCCCATCACGCTGTGCGTCGCGGTGTCCTCCGCGCCCGCGCGGTGGACGAGGAAGCCGTACAGGTGCCGGTTGGCGGCGATCGTCGCGAGGTAGGTGTCGATCGCGGCCCGCGCACGCTCGCGGAGTTCGCCCGGGCCGCGGAACGCGGTGCGGACGCCGTCGATCAGCACACGGACGTGGCGCTCGGCGAGGGCCTGGTAGAGGCCGCTCTTGTCGCCGAAGTGGCGGTACAGAATCGGCTTGCTGATGCCCGCCTCGGCCGCGATCGAGGCCATGGACACGTCGGGCCCCTCGCGGAGGATGATGCGGTCGGCGGCGTCGAGCAGCGCGCGACGGCGACGTGGGTCACGCCCGGTCACCGCTGGCGGCCGCGATCCGGTCTCCGTCCCCATCTCGCCTCCCCGGCCGCCGTCCATCCGACGAGCGTAACCACACCGATGCGGCCCGCCGCCTCCGGGCCGCTGTGACGCCCGCCGCATCCACGGGGGCGGGCAACCCGAACACGGAACGTCGCCATACGCACGCCGACCGCCCCGGAGCATTTCCCCGGCCCGCCGCCACAAGAACGCCCCGCCTGAGGTGACCGGCCGTGGTGGGGGTGTACTCGTGGCGGCGGGCCGGGGAAGCAGTTCGCGGGAGGGTGCGCGTACGGCGAGGTCCGCGTTCGGGGCACCGTGCCCCTGCATCGCGGCGATCTGGAGGCGGCCAACCGTGGCACGGCTGTTCTCGTGGCGGCGGGTCGGGGAGGCAGCTCGCCGGGGGCACGCGTACGGCGACGTTCTGCGTTCGGGGCGCCTGCCCCTGCATCGCGGCGGTCAGGAGGCGGCCAACCGTGCCGCGGCTGTTCTCGTGATGGCGGGCCGGGGAAACAGCCCGCCGGGCGCGCGCGTACGGCGAGGTCCCGCGTTCGGGGCCGCCTACCCCCACATCGCGGCGATCTGGAGGCGGCCAACCGCGCCGCACCGTGAGCACGGGACAGGCCGCCGCGGACACGAAATCGCCGTACGCGCGCTACCCCCCGAGAGGCGTTTCGCCGACCCGCCGTCACGGAGACAGCCGAACCACGGCCGGCGGCCCCCGGGGCCGCCGTGACATCCGCCACAGCCGCAGGAACGGGCGACCCGAACACGGAACCCGGCCGTACGCGCACCAATCGCCCCCGAGAGGAATTTCACCGGCCCACCGTCGCGAGAACACCCCCGGCGCGGCCAACCTCCAGGCAGACCCCGGGCACGAAACCCGCCGTACGCCCGGCAGCCCCCGAGGAGTGCTCGCCAACCCATCACCCCAGCGCGACCGGCCGCCTCCAGATCTGGCGCCCGCGAGGACGGGCGACCCGGACACGCCGTGCGCGCCGAAAGCCCCGTCCTCCCGACGACACCCCTCTCAGGGGAACACCCCGTAGGATCGGCGGCGGTCGGTCGGAACAAAATCCCTCGGCCGCCCGTCTCACTTCGTATGGCGGCCAGATCCCGGACATGTCGGCGTTTTCTCTGACACAGTCGATGACTCGGGGATTGTCGCGCCGACCCCGGTCCGTATAAGGAGCCGGCCCCCGCACCCGATGCCTGGAGGATGTCCCGTATGGCCACGCCGCGCCTTCCCCGCTCTCGTGTTCTGGGAAGGTGCCTGGCGGCCGTGGCCGTCATCATCGCGGTCTGGGTGACCACGCTGGGCGCGTCCCGGGTGGACCTGTACGCCCGGCCGGGTGCGCTGCCCGCCATCTCCGTGTCCACACTCGCCGCGCGGTACAAGGCGAACCGGCGTGCCGTCGGGCAGGCGCTGAAGACGGCGCGGCGCATCCAGGACCGCGGCCGGGCCCGGTCGCTGAGCCGCCTCCTCGCGCCCGGCCGGCAGTTCCTCTTCTTCGACCCTCGCGGCACCGGGCAGGCCGTGGAGGTCATCGGCGACCTGGCGCACGCCCGGCGGGTGGCGATCTTCGTACCCGGCGCCGACACCACGCTGTCCACCTTCGACGCGCGCGGGGACCGTCCGTACTCCACGCCCGGGGGCGGCGCGCGTGCCCTGCTCGCACAGGCGAGGGCGCTCGATCCGCACTCGGGGCTGGCGGTCGTGGCGTGGCTCGGCTACAGCCCGCCGAAGGTGACGAGCGCCGGCGTCATGACGGACGTCCGCGCCGACGCCGCCGCCCCGCGGCTGCGCCGGCTGGTCCGCGACCTGCACCGGCTCAACCCCGGGGCCGGCACGACGCTGCTGTGCCACAGCTACGGCTCGGTGGTGTGCGGCGAGGCGCTGCGGGGTCTGCCCGTGGACGATGTCGCGGCATTCGGCAGCCCGGGAATGCGGGCGGCGACCGTGGCCGCGCTCGGCACGCGCGCCAACGTCTGGGCCGCACGCGGGTCGAGCGACTGGATACAGTTCGTACCGCATGTGCATGTGATCGGACTCGGCTTCGGCAACGACCCGGTCTCCCCGGCTTTCGGCGCCCGTGTGTTCGCGGCCGGCTCCGCGGGGCACAGTGACTACCTGCGGCCCGGTTCGCCGTCATTGCGGAACCTGGCGCTCATCGCCCTCGGGCGCGACCGCCAGGTCACGCTCGCCTGATTCACAGATCTGACACATACCCCGCATATTTGTCAACGGCGAAACCATCCATAAAACGGCCAATTTCGGCTGCTCCCCAAAAGGCGGAAACGGTGCTTGAGTAAGGCGAGCGTCAGTCCCGCCTTGGAGAGCCGATGAAATTCCCCCGCCTCGTCGCCTCGACCGCCTGCGCCGTGTCCCTCGCGGCCGCCGCCGTCACCGCCGCCACCTCGCCGGCGTACGCGTCGTCCACCAACTACGTCGCCCTCGGCGACTCCTACTCCTCCGGCACCGGCACCGGGTCCTATGACCTGGACAGCGGCTGCCAGCGCAGCAGCAAGGCCTATGCCGCGCTGTGGGCGTCCTCGCACGCCCCCGCGTCGTTCAAGTTCGTCGCGTGTTCCGGCGCCAAGACCGGCGACGTGCTGAACAACCAGGTCAGCGCCCTGAGCTCCAGCACGACGCTCGCGAGCATCACGATCGGCGGCAACGACGCGGGCTTTTCCAGCACGATGCAGACGTGCGTCCTGGGCAGTGACCAGGATTGCCTGAACGCCGTCGCCACCGCCGAGAGCTACGCGAAGAACACGCTGCCGGGCAGCCTCAACAACCTGTTCAGCACAATGCGGAACCGGGCCCCGTCCGCGCGCTTCGTCGTTCTCGACTACCCGCACCTGTACATCACCAACGACACATTCTGCGTCGGGTTGAGCCACACCAAGCACGTGGCGCTCAACCAGGCGGCCGACGTGCTCGACGGCGTGATCAGCACCGCGGCCTCGAACGCCCAGTTCACCTTCGCCGACGTACGCAGCACGTTCTCCGGGCACGAGCTGTGCTCCGGCGACGACTGGCTGCACTCCGTCAACATCTCCGATATCGGCAGCTCGTACCACCCGACGGCCACCGGCCACGCGTCGGGTTACCTGCCGGTGTTCACCTCGGGGGCCGGTGCCGCCGTGGCCAGGTCGCACGCGAAGGACAGCTGACATCGCGAGAGAAACAACACTTTGACCGGGCCGCCCGCACATGGGCGGCCCGGTCGCATTACGATCTCCCGCAGCGCCGGGAGGCCCGGTGCCGGAGCGATGCGATGGACGATCTCGAACCGCTGACGGCAGGCGTAGACGAGTTGTTCTCCGATCACGCCTTGGACCCGTCACTCTCCGTGATACTCCCGTCCGGATACCCGGTGTGGCCCGATCCGAGCTTCCCCCAGCACCAGGGGGTGGCGGGGCCGGCGCTCTGGATGACCGACGGGCCGGCGCCACCCGGCCTGTGGGCCCGGTTCCACGCGGCGCACGCCGAGACCGGCCTGTGGCCGCTGCTTCTGGACGACTCCGCCCAGCCCTGGTCGGCCGGGCAGATCGCGCCCGAGCCGGTGGCCGAGATCGACACCTACGACCCCGCCGCGTTCGTGGCCGAGGTGTGGTCCGAGTGGCTCGAGCCGCCGATCGACCTGACGCCGTTCGGCCCCTACTCCCCCGGTCTCGCCCCGGCGGGACGTCTCCGCGAGGATCCCGGCGCGACGGCCGAGCACCTCGCCGAGCGGCTCGCCGGGCGCCCCCTCGGCCTCGTCCCGGCCG
>NZ_JBHLZP010000215.1:0-13099 GCF_042429965.1 Actinoallomurus acaciae | reverse complement strand
ACACGCTCACGGCCGCCCGCGGGCTGCGGCCGATCGTGCCGATCGGCGCGGGCTCGGCGGTCCTCGTCCTGCTCGCCCGGCTCGCCGAGCTGGTCCGCGAGAACGAGCGCCTCGGCCGCGCGGCCGCGAGCGGCGAGGAGCACTTCCGCGCCCTCGCCGAGAGCATCAACGACGTCGTGCTCATCTGCGGCCTCGACGGCGTCGTGCAGTACGTCAGCGCCGGACCCCGCCGCTCGTACCACTACGCCGCCGAAGACCTCCTCGGCCGCCCCGTGTACGACGTCGTCCACCCCGAGGATCTGCCGCGCGTCGTGGACGCGGTGACCGCCTTCCTCGACACCGACTGCGACCTCGACGTCGCGCGCATCGCCTGCCGCGTACGGGCCACCGACGGCACCTGGCTGCCCACCGAGTCGACCATCTCCCGGTACGGCCGGGCCGGCGACGGCACCGACCAGCTGCTGGTCACCACCCGCGACTTCAGCGAGCAGGTGGCGCTGGAGCGCCAGGTCGCCCACCTGACCTTCCACGACGGGCTGACCGGCCTGCCCAACCGCGCCTACCTCGAAGAGCGCGCCCGCGAGAAGGTCGGGCGCAGCCAGGGGCCGGTCGCGGTCGTCTTCGTCGACCTCGACGGGTTCACCGCCGTCAACGACTCCATCGGCCACGCCGGCGGCGACCAGGTCCTCGCCCAGGCGGCGCGGCGGCTCCGCGCCGGCGTGCTGGTCGACGACACGGTCGCGCGCTGGGGCGGCGACGAGTTCGCCGTGCTCATGGAGAGCGCGACCGAGGTGCAGACCGTGGTCGACCTCGGCGAGCGCCTCCTGCGGGCCCTGGCCGGAGAGCCGTACCGCGTCGCCGACCGCGGCATCGTGCTCACCGCCAGCGTCGGCATCGCCTTCGCCGAGGACGGGGTCAAGGGCGCGGAGCTGATCCGCAACGCCGACATCGCGCTGTCGCGCGCGAAGGAGCTCGGCGGCGGCCGGGTCGAGGTCTTCGCCGCCAAGATGCACGCCGACGTCATGCGCCGGCTCGAACTCGGCAGCGACCTGCAGCGCGCGCTCACCGAGCAGCAGTTCGCCGTGGAGTTCCAGCCCGTGGTCGAGCTGGCCACCTCGCGGGTCACCGGCGTCGAGGCGCTGGTCCGCTGGTGGCGTGACGGCGTCTCCGTACCGCCCGAGGAGTTCATCGGCACCGCCGAGGAGTCCGGTCTCATGGTGCCGCTCGGCAACTGGGTGCTGCGCGAGGCGTGCGCCCAGGTGGCTCAGTGGCGCGGCAACGGCTGGGAGATCGGCCTGTCGATCAACCTCCGGCCGCGCGAGATCGCGGCGGCCCACTTCGTCGACTCGATCGCGGCCGCGCTCGCCGACAGCGGTCTGCCGCCCGGGGCGCTGACCCTCGAGGTCAGGGAGGAGGTGCTGGTCGACGGCTCCGACGAGCTCATCGAGCGGCTGTCGGCACTGCGCGACCTCGGCGTGCGCCTGGCCATCGACGACTTCGGCACCGGCTACGCCTCACTCGCCTTCCTGCGGCAGCTCCCGGTCGACGTCATCAAGATCGACCCGTCGTTCGTGTCCGGGCTCGGCCGCGACGAGACCCTCACGCTGCTGACCCGCACCATCGCCCGGGTCGGCCGCGACCTCGGCCTGACGGTCGTGGCCGAGGGCATCGAGCGGCCCGAGCAGCTCGAACTGCTCCGCGAGATGGGCTGCCCCCGGGGCCAGGGCTATCTCGTGTCCCGGCCGATGGCCCCGAACGGCATCGAGGCGCTCGTCCAGCTCAACCCGCGCGGCGAGGCGTCCATCCCGCTCCACGGCTCGGTGATCTCCGCGAGCTGACCGGGGGCGGGCGGCCGGGGGAAGGCACCTTCTCGCGGGAGGCAGCGTGCCCCCGCCCGCGTGTTCCGCGAGTAGAAAATTTCTGTGGTGTCTCGAATGATCGAAAGTCATTGACGGCGCCTCCCGGCTTCGGCACTCTTACCGCGTCCCTCACCGTCAGTGCGGAGGCTGCCGATGCCCGTGCGAAGACGTACCCTCGTCGCGGCGATCGTGGCCCTGGCCGGTCTAGGAACCGGACAGGCCCACGCCGCCCAGCAGACCGGACCGGTCCCCACCACCCGGCAACAGGCCTTCGCCGACGCGGCGAAGGCCTACCACGTTCCCGAGAAACTGCTGCTCGCCGTCTCCTACCTGGAGTCGCGCTGGGACGCCAACCAGGGCCGGCCGAGCGTCGGCGCGGGCTATGGCCCCATGCATCTGACCGACGGCACCCTGACCTCCTCCGGAGAGCACTTCTCCGGCGGCGGTGAGGACCCCCGCGGCGACACCGCGCGTCCGGCGCTGCGTCCCAAGGCGACCGCCGCCGCCTCCGCCGCGCGCCCCGGCGGGCAGACGCTCCAGGAGGTCGCCGAGCTCACCGGCGCCGGCGTGAGCGCCCTGCGCACCGACGCCACCGCCAACATCAAGGGCGGCGCCGCCCTGCTCGCCCGCTACCAGCACGACCTCGGCAAGCCGCTCGGCGCCGACCCCGCCGCCTGGTACCAGGCGACGGTCCGCTACGGCGGTTCGGCCTGGTTCGCGGGCCAGGTCTACGACGTGATGCGCACCGGTGAGTCCCGTACGACGGACGACGGCCAGCGGGTCACGCTCGCCGCCACGCCCGGGATCAAGTCCGCCGGAGCGGGTGTCGACGATCCGGAGACCGAGTGCCCGCCCGGCCTCGGCTGTGAGTGGGTGCCGGCGCCCTACCAGCAGCTCGACCCCGCCGACCCGACGAGCTACGGCAACCACGACCTGGGCGACCGGCCCAAGAGCCAGCGGATCCGCTACATCGTCATCCACGACACCGAGGGAGACTGGGCGACCACGCTGAAGCTCGCCCAGGACCCGACGTACCTCGCGTGGCACTACACCGTACGGTCCGACGACGGGCACATCGCCCAGCACGTCAAGACCAAGGACGTCGGCTGGCACGCGGGCAACTGGGACATCAACGCCCGCTCGATCGGCATCGAGCACGAGGGCTTCCTCGCGCAGGGCGGCAGCTGGTACACCGAGGCGATGTACCGCAGCTCCGCGGCGCTGGTCCGGTACCTGACCAAGAAGTACGACATCCCGGTCGACCGGGCGCACATCCTCGGGCACGACAACGTCCCCGGCATCACGCCCCCCAACGTGCAGGGCATGCATGAGGACCCGGGGCCGTACTGGGACTGGGCGCACTACTTCGCGCTGCTGGGCCACCCGCTCCACGCCACCGCCGGGCCGCGCTCCGGCATGGTCACGATCCTGCCGGACTATGACAAGAACGTCGTGCCGTACACCGGCTGCGACGCGAGCGCGCCGAGCGCCCCGTGCCCGCCGCACGGCGGCGGGTCGATCATGCTCCGCACCGCGCCCAGCGCCGACGCGCCGCTCGTGAAGGACATCGGCAAGCACCCGCCGAACGGTGACGCGACGATGAGCGTGTACGACCACAGCGCCCGCGCCGCGACCGGCCAGACCTATGCCGTGGCGGACCGGCAGGGTGACTGGACCGCGATCTGGTATCTCGGCCAGAAGGCGTGGTTCTACAACCCGAAGAGGCAGCCGACCGCCGTCGGGGCCCACGGGCTCGTCGTCGCGCCCAAGCCGGGCGCCGCGTCGGTGCCGATCTACGGGCGCGCCTACCCGGAGGCGGAGGCCTACCCGGCGAACATCCCGGCGCAGAGTCTGGTGCCGATGCAGTACACCTTCGCCGCCGGCCAGAGCTACGCCGTGGCCGATACGGTGCGCGGGGAGTACGACTACTCCACCACCTTCGACGTGTCCACGCACGCCATCGTGCGGGGCGAACTGAGGTACTACGAGATCCAGTTCGGCCACCGCGTCTACTTCGTCAAGACCGGCGACGTCGTGCTCAAACGCGTCTCCTGAGCGCCGTACCGCCCGCCGTGATCGCTCGATCACGGCGGGCGGTCTCGTATGGTGAGATTCGTCGTCCACCAATTTGACGTGGGGCGGCAAATTCGCCATGGTTGGGAACGTGAAACGCAACCTGATTCTCGTACTTGGTCGGCGCGCAGGCTGACCAAGTTCGACCGCTTGCGCGCTCCCCTCGATCGCCACCCGGCGCGGGGGGTTTTTTGTTGGCCATGATCCCCGGGCCGGTGACACGTCGTCAGCACGCGATCACCGAGTCCGAGCCCTCAGGAGCACAAGGACTTGCGATGACCGAACGGATGACCGGAGCCCAGGCGCTCGTCAGAGCCCTGGAGCAGGTCGGTGTCGACACTGTGTTCGGAATCCCGGGAGGCACGATCCTCCCGGCGTACGACCCCCTCTTCGACTCCCAGCGGGTACGCCACATCCTTGTCCGTCACGAGCAGGGCGCGGGCCACGCCGCGGAAGGATACGCCCAGGCCACCGGCAAGGTCGGCGTGTGCATGGCGACGAGCGGTCCGGGCGCGACGAACCTCGTCACCCCGATCGCGGACGCGTACATGGACTCGGTGCCGATCGTCGCGATCACCGGGCAGGTGACGAGCGGCGCGATCGGCACGGACGCCTTCCAGGAGGCCGACATCGGCGGCATCACGATGCCGATCACCAAGCACAACTTCCTGGTCACCGACCCCGCGGACATCGGCCGCACCATCGCCGAGGCGTTCCACATCGCCTCGACGGGGCGGCCCGGCCCGGTGCTGGTCGACATCCCCAAGGACGTGCTGCAGAACGAGGTCGACTTCGTCTGGCCGCAGCCGATGCAGCTCCCGGGCTACCGTCCGGCGATCCGTCCGCACGCCAAGCAGATCCGCGAGGCCGCCCGGCTCCTGACCTCGGCGAAACGGCCGGTCCTGTACGTCGGCGGCGGTGTGATCAAGGCCAGGGCCGCCGACGAGCTGCGCGCTCTCGCCGAGCTGACCGGCGCCCCGGTCGTCACGACCCTGATGGCCAAGGGCGCCCTGCCCGACAGCCATCCGCTGCACATGGGCATGCCGGGCATGCACGGCAGTGTCGGCGCGGTCGGGGCCCTGCAGCAGGCCGACCTGCTCGTCACGCTGGGCGCCCGCTTCGATGACCGGGTGACCGGCCGGCTCGACACGTTCGCGCCCGACGCGAAGGTCGTGCACGCCGACATCGACCCGGCCGAGATCTCCAAGAACCGCCACGCCGACGTGCCCATCGTCGGCGACTGCCGCGACGTGCTCACCGACCTGATCACCGCGGTGCGGAACGAGCACGCCGCCGGCCGCAAGGGCGACCACGAGGACTGGTGGCGCCAGCTCAGCGTGTGGCGCGAGACGTACCCGCTGGGCTATGAGACGCCGGCCGACGGGTCGCTGTCGCCGCAGTACGCCATCCAGCGCATCGGCCGGATCGCCGGCCCGGACGCGCTGTACGTCGCGGGGGTCGGCCAGCACCAGATGTGGGCCGCCCAGTTCATCGGCTACGAGCGGCCGGGCGCGTTCATCAACTCCGGCGGGCTGGGGACCATGGGCTTCGCGGTGCCCGCCGCGATGGGCGTCAAGCAGGGGCGGCCGGACACCACGGTCTGGGCGATCGACGGCGACGGCTGCTTCCAGATGACCAACCAGGAGCTCGCCACCTGCGCCATCGAGGGCATCCCGATCAAGGTCGCCGTGATCAACAACGGTAACCTCGGGATGATCCGGCAGTGGCAGACGCTGTTCTACAACGAGCGGTACTCCAACTCCGACCTGCAGTCCCGGCGGATCCCGGACTTCGTCAGGCTGGCGGAGGCGTACGGCTGCGTCGGGCTGCGGTGCGACAACGCGGCCGATGTGGACGCCACGATCAACAAGGCCATGGAGATCAACGACGTCCCGGTCGTGGTCGACTTCATCGTCCACCAGGACGCGATGGTCTGGCCGATGGTCGCCGCCGGCACGAGCAACGACGACATCAAGATCGCCCGCGACCTGGCGCCGGACTGGGGGAGCGATGACTGAGCGTCCCGGAGAGGATGAGAGATGAGCAGGCATACGCTTTCGGTGCTGGTGGAGAACACGCCGGGCATCCTGGCGCGCGTGGCGTCGCTGTTCTCCCGCCGCGGCTTCAACATCGACTCACTGGCCGTCGGCACGACCGAGCATCCCGAGATCTCCCGGATGACGATCGTCGTCAACGTCGAGGAACGACCCCTCGAACAGGTGACCAAGCAGCTCAACAAGCTGATCAACGTCATCAAGATCGTCGAGCTCGACCCGGCCGCGTCGGTCCAGCGAGAGCTCGTCCTGATCAAGGTCCGCGCCGACCAGGAGACCCGTTCCCAGGTGCTGGAGACCGTCGAGCTCTTCCGCGCCCGGGTCATCGACGTGGCCCCGGAGGCGGTGACGATCGAGGCGACTGGTAGCAAGGACAAGCTCGAAGCCCTGATCCGGGTGCTGGAGCCCTTCGGCATCAAGGAACTCGTGCAGTCGGGCATGGTCGCCATCGGCCGAGGTGCCCGTTCCATCACCGACCGCTCGCTGCGCGCCATCGAGCGCAGTGCGTGAGCGATCCGTTTTCAGAGAGGTAAGGCAAGTGGCTGAGATCTTCTACGACAAGGACGCCGACCTGAGCGTCATCCAGGACCGCCATGTGGCGGTGCTCGGATACGGCAGCCAGGGGCACGCGCACGCGCTCTCGCTGCGCGACTCCGGCGTCGACGTCCGTGTCGGTCTGCCGAAGGACTCCAAGAGCCGCGAGAAGGCCGAGAACGACGGCCTGCGCGTGGTCACGCCGGAAGAGGCGTGTGAAGAGGCCAACGTCACGATGGTGCTCATCCCCGACCACCTGCAGCGCGAGCTGTACGCCTCGGCGATCGCGCCGTCGCTGGTCGAGGGCGACGCGCTGTTCTTCGGCCACGGCCTCAACATCCGCTACGGCCTCGTCGAGCCCCCCGAGGGCGTCGACATCTGCATGGTCGCCCCCAAGGGGCCGGGCCACCTGGTCCGCCGTCAGTACACCGAGGGCCGCGGCGTACCGGTGCTCGTCGCCGTCGAGCGCGACTCCAGCGGCAACGCCTGGCCGCTCACCCTCTCCTACGCCAAGGCCATCGGCGGCACCCGTCCGGGCGCGCTCAAGACGACCTTCACCGAGGAGACCGAGACCGACCTGTTCGGCGAGCAGGCCGTGCTCTGCGGCGGCGTGTCCGAGCTGATCAAGGCCGGGTTCCAGACGCTCGTCGAGGCCGGCTACCAGCCGGAGGCGGCCTACTTCGAGTGCCTGCACGAGATGAAGCTGATCGTCGACCTGATGTACGAGGGCGGCCTGTCCAAGATGCGCTGGTCGATCTCGGACACCGCCGAGTTCGGCGACTACACCCGCGGCCCGCGCATCGTCACCGACGCCACCCGCGAGGAGATGCGCAAGATCCTCGGCGAGATCAAGGACGGCACCTTCGCGAAGGAGCTCGTGGAGGAGTTCGACGGCGGCCGCAAGAACTTCCTCAAGCGTCGCGAGGAGGAGCAGAACTCGCCGATCGAGCAGACCGGCGCCAAGCTCCGCCCGATGATGTCCTGGCTCCAGGACGACTGATCTCTTTGTGAGAGCCGCCCCTGGACCCGTCAGGCGATCCCTCGACGGGTCCCGGGGGTTGCGGCGTCTCGACGGCCGTCCGTACGGGGCGATCGTCAGGCCGGGCCGAGCAGGTCCCAGCGGTTACCGGCGACGTCGAGGAATACCGCGACCCGGCCGTACGGCTCCGCGCGTGGCACGGTCACGAACTCGACCCCGGCGGCGGTCATCCGGCCGTACGCGGCGTCGAAGTCATCCACCCGCAGGAAGAACCCCACCCGGCCCGCGACCTGGTTCCCGACGGCCGCGGACTGCCGCTCCCCGTCCGCACGCGCGAGCAGGATGCCCGTTTCGGCCCCCGGCGGCCGGACGACGACCCAGCGCTTCGGACGGCCGTCGTTCGTCAGCGACGGCGAGTCCTCGACCAGATCGAAGCCGAGCACGCCGACGAAGAACTCGATGGCGGGGTCGTAGTCGTCCACGACCAGCGCGACAAGATCGACTCGCACACCGCCCGAGTGTAGGCCGCTGCTTCAGCGGCCGAGAAAGATCGGGTTGGTGAACGCGGCCATCGAACCGTCCGGGTGACGGACCTCGGCGCGGACGTACGGCGACACGCGCGGCGTCGTGCGCCAGCCGGCCGTGCCGACCTTCTCTTTGAACACCGGCCCTTCGAACACCGGCCCCTCGAACACCGGCCCCTCGAACACCTGACCCTCGTCGGTGAACAGGCGGATCACGCCCGCGGCCACGCCCTCGGACCGTAGCGACACCTCGACCTGCTCGCCCGGCGCGGCGTTCAGCCGCTCGCCGATGCCCGCCGTACGCGACCCGGCGGCGGCCGTGAACGACAGGGAGATCGCCGAGGACTCCGTGACGTACAGCCGCCCGGCCTTCACCGCCGACAGGATCGCACCGCGTTCGAGGTCGTCGGCGAGCACGACGTTCTGCGGCAGGCCGATGGCCTGGTCCTCCTTGTGGGAGTCGCTGTCGCCGACCGCCGGGATCCAGCGGTTCCCCTCGACCAGCAGCCCGTTCCACAGCTGCAGGGCCGCCTCGTCGTCGGGCGTCCACGGACCGTTCCAGACCTCGATCGCGTCCACCTGGTCGTAGCCGAACTTCCACTGGCCGCCGACGAACGGGCCGAACGGATGGGCGGCCACGGCCAGCGCGCCGTGCCGGTGGATCTCCTTGAGGAACCGGGAGATCACGCCGTCGACCGCGCGATACCGCCAGTCGATCCACGTGCCCGGCGGCAGCCCGAGCGCGGTGTAGTGACCGTTGCGGGTGGTGATCTCCTCGCCGTCGATGATGAGCAGGTCATCGCGTGCGTGGTGGCCCCAGATGCCGGCCGCGCTGGAGGTGTTGTGCTCGGTGGAGACGATGAAGTCCAGGCCGCTCGCGCGGGCGCCGGCCACGATCTGCTCGGGCAGCCACGCGCCGTCGGAGTGCACCGAGTGCAGGTGCATGTCGCCGCGGTACCAGGCACGGCCTCGGCCGGTCGCGCGCGGCGGGGCGTGCGAGGGGACGAACGCCGGCCCCGGCTCACCGAACCGCAGCGTCACCGTCACCGTCCAGTTCATGCCCTGGGGCGCGACCGTGTACGGCCCGAGCGCCACGCGCCACTCGCCGGGGCGTACGGGACCGGGGAGATAGCCGGGGGTCGCCTCGGAGCGGCTGATCGTGAACGAGTCGCGCGCCCCACCGGACCAGCCGCGAAAGCCGGTCTCGTCGAACGCTCCGAGGTCGAGGGCGTTGCCGGGCGTCCCGGCGGGCGGCTCGGGCCGGTCGTAGGTGTAGGACGCCGCGATCTCACGGACCCCGGGCGGTACCCGTACCGGGACGTACACCCAGTCGGGCGCACCCGGCTCGAACCGCCCGGCGATCGTACGGGTCTGCTCCGCGCCGGCCTCGGTGGCGGAGAAGTGCAGCGGATCCAGCGTCACACCCGTCCCCGTGGCCCCGGTGACCGGCAGGAACCTTCTCCGGGCCGGTTCAGCGCACATGAGATCTCCCCTCGGCCGACAGGAACGATCTTCATGTCCCGGCGCGACGCCGAGAAGGCGAGCGGCCGGGATCGGCCACCCGCCCACGTCACGAGAGAACGGCCTCCCGCCGATCGGCCGCGCCGCGTACGGCGCCGATGGTCAGCGTCGTACGACGGCGGCGTTCATCTCGGTGAGGAAGCCCTCGGTCTCCTCGTCGCCGATGTGGGCGAAGACCGGGATGTTGCTCGGCGGCAGGTCCTCCATCGTCGCCTGGAGCAGCTCGTTGGCCACCTGCGGGTCGGCGCCCTCCTGGACCATGACGTGCAGCATGATCCCCTCGACGCCGCTCGGCATCCGCACGTCGGAGATCCACACTCGCTCGACCACGGGGAAGTCGCCGAGCCGCGCGGTGATCCCCTCGCGCAGGCTGGGCACCAGCTCGTGCTCGCTCGGCCGGAACGCCACCTCGACGTCCTCGTCCACGCTCATGCCCTGGGCGATGAGGAAGCCCTGCACGTCGCTGAACGGGATGAGGGCCGCGTCCTCGCCCTCGGGGTCGACCACGAGGGCCTCGACGTCGCCCGTACGCGCGATCTCCAGCAGCAGCGCGGCGTCGGCCTGCTGGAAGGTCTCGTTCTCGGGCTTTTCTGAATAGTTGTCGGGAGAGGTGAACGCGGCCAGCACCACGCTCTCGTCCTCGAGCTGCCCGACCAGGACCGAGCCGTCGGGGTTGGTCACGATGAGCACCCCGCCGTCGACCAGCGCGCGCAGGATCTCCTCGGGTTCTCCGCGCTGCGCGAGGACGTCGGCCAGCTTCGGGTTTCCATTCGCCATGCGCCCGACATTAGTGCGTACGCGGCACCTCCCGTGGCGGTACGGCCACGGGTTCCGGACACACCTTTACCCGGCCGGCTCGATGGCGTCCTCGGCCGCTTGTGGTTATGCGCATTGCGCTCTCGACGTCCGCCGTCGGAGAGTCGGTAGGCGATCCCCGTCGCCGGGGAAGCGCCGTCCGTCACGCCCAAGGGGGCCCACGTTGAGCAAGCCCGTCGTCCTCGTCGCCGAGGAGCTGTCGCCCGCCGGAATCGCCCTGCTCGAGCCCGACTTCGAGGTACGCCGCGCCGACGGGGCCGACCGCGAACGGCTGCTGGCCGCCGTCGCCGACGTCGACGCGGTGATCGTGCGGAGCGCGAGCCGGATCGACGCGGAGGTGCTCGCGGCGGCACGGCGCCTGCGGGTCGTCGCGCGGGCGGGCGTCGGCCTGGACAACGTCGACGTCGAGGCGGCGACCCAGGCCGGCGTCATGGTCGTCAACGCTCCGACCTCGAACATCGTCACGGCCGCCGAGCACGCGATCGCGCTCCTGCTGGCCACGGCCCGCAACGTCCCGCAGGGGCACGCGTCGCTGAAGCGGGGGGAGTGGCAGCGCTCCCGGTACACCGGCGTCGAGCTGCGGGACAAGACGCTCGGCGTGCTCGGCCTCGGCCGCATCGGCGTGCTCGTCGCCAAGCGGCTCGCCGCCTTCGACATGAACGTCATCGCCTACGACCCGTACATCCAGGCGCCGCGCGCGGCCCGGCTCGGCGTGCGGCTCGTGTCGCTGGAGGAGCTCCTGCGCGAGAGCGACTTCATCACCGTGCACCTGCCCAAGACCCAGGAGACGCTCGGGCTGATCGGCGACCGGGAGCTGCGCATGGTCAAGCCGTCCGTGCGCATCGTCAACGCCGCGCGTGGCGGCATCGTCGACGAGGACGCCCTCGACCTGGCGCTGAAGGAGAAGAGGGTCGCGGGGGCCGGCATCGACGTGTTCCGCGGCGAGCCGTGCACCGACAGCCCGCTGTTCCACCACGACAACGTCGTGGTCACCCCGCACCTGGGCGCGAGCACGCACGAGGCGCAGGAGCGGGCCGGCACCCAGGTCGTCCGGTCCGTACGCCTGGCGCTGTCCGGGGAGTTCGTGCCGGACGCGGTCAACGTGCGCGGCGGCGTCGTGGCCGAGGAGGTCAAGCCGGGCCTGCCCCTCACCGAGAAGCTCGGCCGCGTCTTCACCGCGCTCGCGGGCGGCGTACCGGCGCGGCTGGAGGTCGAGGTCCGCGGCGAGATCGCCCGGCACGACGTGAAGGTGCTGGAGCTGGCCGCGCTCAAGGGTGCGTTCACCGACATCGTCGAGGACTCGGTGACGTACGTGAACGCGCCGCTGCTGTCACGCGACCGTGGCGTGGAGGTGACGCTCACGTCCGGCGAGGACAGCCCCGACTGGCGGAACCTCATCACGGTCCGCGGCACGATGGCCGACGGCGCGGTCGTCTCGGTGTCCGGCACGCTGACCGGGCCCAGGCACGCCGAGCGGCTCGTGGCGGTGAACGGCTACGCCATGGAGATCGCGCCGACCGCGCACATGGGCTTCTTCACCTACACCGACCGTCCCGGCATCGTCGGCGTCGTGGGCCGGCTGCTGGGCGACGCGGGCATCAACATCGCGGGCATGCAGGTCGGCCGGAACGTCAAGGGCGGCAAGGCGCTCATCGCGCTGTCCGTCGACTCGGCGCTCGGCCCGGACCTGACCGAGGCGATCGCGGCCGAGATCGGCGCCGACCAGGGACGGCGGGTCGACCTCGACGCGTAAGCCTCCCACCAGGCATTTCGCGGGCATCGTCTCGCATAGTGGGATTTCTGACCGTGAGTCGAGACTTCCATGCGGACCGCGGGTAGCGTGGTGATGACCATGTGGCGCTACGTGTTCATCCTTCGCCGCCGCGGCGGGGCCTGATCTTCCGGATAGGCCGGCGACCCGCCGCGGAGTCAGCCGCCGGCCGCACCGCCCTGGTGCCGACATCCACGAAAGATGCATCCATGGACTCGATGTACGTGCTGAAGCCCGCCGAAGACGCCGACGAAGAGGCCGCCCGCGCGATCCAGATCGCCCTGGACCGCCGCGACAACGGCGGCGCCGCCGCCAAGTAACCTCCGCGACGGCACTCCGCCGGCCCACGCCGGTGGGGTGCCGTTCGCGTTGCGGCCGCTGTCCGAAAGCGTGCGCATGATGGCGTTTCCGACGCTCGTCGCCCGCCGTCGCCGCCATCAGCATGTTCGGCATGCACGACACAGCGCACGTCATCTCCGTGTCCCGGCGTCCGGCGACGCACCGCGTGTGGTGGCCGGCCGGGCTCGCCGTCGTGGCGGCCGGCTGGGGAGCCCAGCAGTTCACTCCGCTGCTGCTGATGTACCAGGCACGCCTGCACCTCACCGCGACCACCGTCCAGGCCGCCTTCGGGCTCTACGTCGCGGGGCTGATCCCGGGGCTGCTGCTGGGCGGCCCCGTCTCGGACCGGTTCGGCCGCCGGCGCGTCATGGCGCCCGTCCTCGTCCTGTCCGTCCTCGCCACGTCGCTGCTCGTGCTCGGCGGGGGAGCGGTCGGGTGGCTGTTCGCCGGGCGCCTGCTCACCGGGGTCGCCGGCGGTGCGGCCTTCAGCTGCGGCGCGGCCTGGATCAAGGAACTGTCCGCCCTCGGGCCGTCCGGCGGCGCCGGACACGCTCCCCGGCGGCTCACGGTCGCGATGAGCGCCGGCTTCGGGCTCGGTCCGCTGGTCGCCGGCGTCCTGGCCCAGTGGG
>NZ_JBHLZP010000214.1:0-13107 GCF_042429965.1 Actinoallomurus acaciae | reverse complement strand
CACGCCGGGGGCCGCGGTGATCCGCGCGGGCGGCGACGGGTTCGGCCGCCCGCGCTCGGCCAGCGGGTAGCGCTCGGTGTCGGGCTCCTGGCGCGAGCCGAAGGCCACCTGAAGGTCGGTGGTCGCGACGAGGACGGGCGCGGCGGCGTAGCGCGCCACCGTGCCGTTGTAGCGCACCCCGGACTCGAGCATGGCGCCGCACATCGTCACGATCACGACGGCGAACCAGAGGGCCAGGAAGGTCGCGAGCATGCTCGCGGGACGCTGCGTCAGCATGCGCCAGGCGATCCTCACCATGACGTCGCCTCGCCTCCGGCACGCGCCGCCCCCAGGTGCGCGAGGCGCTCGGCGATCGCGTCCACGCCCGGCACCGCCAGGTCGTCGACGACCCTCCCGTCCGCCAGGAACACGACACGGTCGGCGTAGGACGCCGCCACCGGATCGTGGGTGACCATGACGACGGTCTGCCGGTCGGCGTCGACCGCCTGGCGCAGCAGGGCCAGCACGCGCGCCGCCGTGGTCGTGTCGAGCGCGCCCGTCGGCTCGTCGCAGAAGATCACCTGCGGTCGTACGGACAGGGCGCGGGCGATCGCGACCCGCTGCTGCTCACCGCCCGACAGCTGCGCCGGGCGGTGGCGCAGCCGTTCCCGCAGGCCCACCCGCTCCACGACCTCGGCCAGCCATCGCCGGTCCGGCCGTACGTGCGCCAGCCGCGACGGCAGCAGGATGTTCTCCCGCACGGTGAGCGCGGGCACGAGGTTGAAGGCCTGGAAGACGAAGCCGACGCGGATGCGGCGCTGCCTGGTCAGCTCCGTCTCCGACAGTCGCGCCAGGTCGGTGCCGCCGAGCAGCACGGTGCCGGCGCTGGGCCGGTCCAGGCCCGCCGCGCAGTGCAGCAGCGTGCTCTTACCGGACCCGGACGGGCCCATGACCGCGGTGAACGTGCCGCCGAGGAAGTCGAGGTCGACGGCGTCGAGCGCCTGGACGGACGAGGCGTGACGCCCGTGGGTCTTGCGTACGCCGCGCAACGCGACGGCGGCCTCGGGCGCAGGCTGGGATGGCGTGTTCACTGGTTTCTCCTGTTCGAGGAAGCCAGGGAAAACGCTAGGTTTCCGGCGTTGCCGGGACGATCCGGTGAGCTGGCCGGTTCTGCTGGTGCCAGCCCCAGGGTGCTGGCACCTGGACGCCCGCCGACGTGGGAGGTGCGCCGCCGTCAGGTGCTGATCGCGCCGTCGGCCGCCCGTACGTCCAGCTCGCGGGCGAACCAGTCGATGGTCCGCCGCAGGCCCTCCTCACTCCGCACCGTGGGCCGCCAGCCCAACTGGTCACGGGCGAGTGCCGTGTCGGGCCGCCGTACGGCCGGGTCGTCGGCCGGACGCTCGACGAACCTGATCGGCGACTCGCTCTCGGCGAGGTCGCGGATGGTCACGGCCAGGTCCAGGACGGTCATCTCCTCGGGGTTGCCGATGTTGACCGGACCGGCGAAGTCGTCGCCGGCCATGGCGAGGATCCCGGCGACCGTGTCGTCGACGTAGCAGATCGACCGGGTCTGGCCGCCGTCGCCCGCGACCGTCAGCGGGCGGCCCATGAGCGCCTGGCAGATGAAGGTCGGGATCGCCCGCCCGTCGTCCGGCCGCATGCGCGGCCCGTAGGTGTTGAAGATCCGCACGATGCCGGTGTTCACGCCGCGGCTGACGCGGTACGCGGTCGTCAGCGCCTCCGCGTAGCGCTTCGCCTCGTCGTACACGCTGCGCGGCCCGACCGGGTTGACGTTGCCCCAGTAGTCCTCCCGCTGGGGATGCCGGAGCGGGTCGCCGTACACCTCACTGGTGGAGGCCAGGACGAACCTGGCGTGCTTCTCCCGCGCGAGGCCCAGCGCGTGCAGGGTGCCGAGCCCGCCCACCTTCAGCGTCTCGACCGGCAGCCGGAGGTAGTCCACCGGTGAGGCCGCCGACGCCAGGTGCAGGACGAGGTCGACACCGTCGGACACGTGCACGAAGCCGGTCAGGTCGCACTCGGTCAGCCGGAACCCGGGTTCGCCGAGGAGGTGCGCGACGTTGCGCGGCGATCCGGTGAGGAAGTTGTCCATGCAGGTCACCGCGGCGCCCCGTGCCAGCAGCCGCTCGCAGATGTGGGAGCCGAGAAAGCCCGCGCCCCCGGTGACCACCGCGTGTCCGATCATCGGCCATCACCTCCGGGAAGAACGCTCGTGGTCGCGCGTCCGGCGGTCGCCTCCCGGGGGCGCGTCGCCGGCCACGGCCGGCGGCCCGACCCGGGAGGTCACGCCGCCAGCCTCCGTCATGAGGCCATGTCTTCTCCGGCCGTGCGGCCCGGGCGGCACACGACGGCGTCGACGGACGCGCAGAGCATGTGGATGGCGGCGAGATGGATCTCCTGGACGGTCGCGGTACGTGGCGCGTCGACGGTGACGGCGTCGTCGCAGACGCCGGCGAGCGTGTTCGGCCCGGGACCGGTCAGCGCCCAGGTTCGCATGCCGAGTTCGGCGGCGGCCTCGGCGGCGGCGATGACGTTGCGGCTCTCGCCGCTGGTGCACAGCCCGATGAACACGTCGCCGGGCCGGCCGTGCGCGCGCACCTGCCGGGCGAACATCTCCTGCGGCCCGTAGTCGTCGATGATCGCGGTGAGGGCCGGGAGGTCGGCGTGCAACGGGATGGCCGCGTACGGCGGTCGCTCGTCCTCGTACCGGCCCACCAGTTCGGCGGTGAGATGCTGCGCCTGCTCGGCGCTGCCGCCGTTTCCGCAGGCGAGCAGCCGCCCGCCGGACTCCAGTACGCACGCGAGCCGCCGCCCCCACTGTTCGATGTGGGCGGCCTGCGCGTCGAACCGGCGTACGGCCTGTTCCAGCACCGCGAGGTGGGGCGTGGTGACGGTCATACGCGGTCCGCGACGGCGACCGGGGCGGCGGAGGCCGAGATCAGGCGTTCGTAGACGGCCTCGGTCTCGGCGGCGATCCGCTCCCAGGTGTAGCGGCCCGGGACGCGTTCGGCCGCCGCGGCCCCCAGCGTGCGGCGCAGCTCCGGGTCGGCGAGCAGGCGGCGCAGCTGCGCCGCCAGCGTGCCCGGCCGCCGCGCCGGCACGTGCAGGCCGGTCACCCCGTCGAGGACCGTGTCGAGGTGCCCGCCCACGGCCGAGACGATCACGGGTACCCCGCAGGCCATCGCCTCCACCGGCGCGATCCCGAACGGCTCGTACCAGGGCACCGACACGGCGACGTCGGCGGAGCGGATCAGCGACGGCAGGTCCTCGTGCGCGACCCGGCCCAGAAACGTCACCCGGCCGGCGACGTGCTCCTCCCGCGCGACGCGCGCCAGGCGGCGCACCTCGGGGTCGCGGCAGAGCGAGCCGCGGTGGGGACCACCCGCGATGAGCAGCTCCGCGTCGGAGGTCCGGCCGAGCGCCTCGATGATCGTGTCGACGCCCTTGCGCGGCACCAGCCGGCCGAACGTCACGATGCGGAACCGCCCGTCGCGCGCCCGCGACGGGCCGTACGGACGAAAGCAGGTCGTGTCCACGCCGCAGGGCACGACGAACACCCGGCCCGGTGGCGCTCCGTACGCGGTGAGCTCCCTCACCTCGTCGGTGCACGTCGCGATGATCGCGTCCGCCTCGCGAGCGATCCGCCGCTCCAGGTGGATCCGGCTCGCGGGACTGGTGTCGGCCTCCCCCTGGTGCCGGCGTTTGACGCTGCCGAGGGCGTGAAAGGTCTGGACGACGGGAATTCCCCGGCCCCGCGCGCCGTCGAGCGCGGCGAGCCCGCTCATCCAGAAATGCGCGTGCACGACGTCCGGCGGGCGTACCAGCCACCGCCGCGAAAGGGCGGCGGCGAAGTCGTCCATGTAGGCCAGCAGCCGGTCCTTGGGCACCCGCCGGGGCGGCCCCACCGGGACGTGCTCGACCGTGACCCCGGGCGCGAACGGCACCACCGTCGGGCGGTGCGCGTCGTCACGTCGCGTGAGAACGACCACTTCGTGGCCTCGCCGTGCCAGCGCGACGGCCAGCGCGCCGACGTGGACGTTCTGGCCGCCCGCGTCCGGACCGCCCACCCGCGCGAGCGGGCTGGCGTGCTCCGAGACCATTTCGATCTTCATGAGTCACTCCTTTATCAGGCGGCCGTATTAACACGATTACCGGATAACTTGCACTGAAACCCCACTTGTCCGCGCATGCTCAATACATGACAACGGGCACAATTATTAGTTGGGTTGGCTTTTAACGGCGATTGACCGGACGGTTGTGGCGGTGCCGTTTTCGACCACCACGGCGGGCACTGCCCTTTGCCCTGTCTTCGCCCAGGCGATAGGCGTACGCACCCGCGGGTAGGTCCCGGGCTAGAGGGCCACCGAGGCATGACGGGAGGGATCATGGACAGCGACACAGAGCGGACCGGGCGGACGGCCGAGGCCGATCCCGAACTGCTCGGCGTCTACCTCAACGACCATCTGGCCGGGGCGACGGCCGGCACCGAACTGTCCGCACGACTGGCATCGGCACACCGGGACGCGGACGACGGCGCCGTCCTCGAACGCCTCGCCACGGAGATCCGTGAGGACCGGGCCACACTGATCGCGTTGATGGCGACCCTGGGGATTCCGGTCCGGCACTACAAGGTCCTGCTGGGCTGGGCCGCCGAGAAGGCCGGCCGGCTCAAGCCCAACGGACGGCTGCTGGAACGGTCACCGCTCAGCGGCCTGGAGGAGTTGGAGAGCATGGCACTCGGCGTGGTCGGCAAGACCGCCTGCTGGCGAGTGCTGAGAATCCTGGCCGACCACGACCGCCGACTGGAGCCGGAGCGTCTAGACGATCTTCTAGCCCGGGCGAAACGCCAGGCGGAGACATTGGAGGAACTACGCGTCCGCGCCGGCACCCGACTGGCCACCTCGGCCGCCTGACCGGCAGGTGACCGGGACCGCCGCGCCACCGGGTGCTCTTGGAGTCGTGTCACCGGCGCTGTGGGGTCCCCGGGCTGCTGACGATCTCGGTGGAGGAGGTGCCCGACGCGGCGTCACGCGGGTACTCCGCGAACCCCCGGCGAGGCCGTCATCGGGGCTCGCCCCGGGGCCGTCGGTATCGAGCGGGTCCGCCCGAACACCACGAGCGCCGACGCGACCGGCACCGGCCGCGCCGGACCGCTGCCCACCAGGCCGGTGATCACGGTCGGCACGGGGCGGCTCTCATGCGGGTACCGGCCCCGCTCTTCCGGCAGCGCCACGACCGGCGACGGGCTCGAACAGCACGAAGGACAGCGCACAGGCGAGGGACCTCAAGTGATCGCCGGCGAACAGCACGGTCAGGACGCGGCGGACGAACTCGCCGCCGGAGTATGCCGAGGTCCAGGGCGCTCGCGTCCGGCGGCAGGGCCTCGGCGGTGCCCACGGCCTGCCCGAACCACGGCGAGTTGGCCGGCGGCTTCGCGCCGGTCGCACCCGCCCGTACGAGCTTCCGGCGCAGTCTCAGGGACTCGGTGTTCATCTCACCGGTCGCGCCCGGGTACGGGCGGCTCCGCGCCGGTCTCTCGGTCATGGCTCCCCTTCGATCGCCGCGCCATCCGTACGGATCTGGCCGGAACGGCGGCGACCAGGCCCCTCGACGGCCGGGCGTCCGATCCACCTCCGCCGGACGCGGGCCGGACGGCGCGTCCTCCACCGCGCCCTGGACGGTGCGCCACTTCCCGATCATGGCCCCCACGAACGCCGTGGCCCGCATCGGCCCGGGACTCCCGCCAAGCTCGTCACCGCCACCGGGTGCCTCCGCCGACCGGCACCCGCACGACGGCTTGATCGCGCGGTGACACACCCCATGCCGACCTCAGCCGACGCGCGCCGTCATGACGGCAGGAAGACCGCGGTCGCCTCGTCGGCGAGTACGGCGGAATGCGGGGCGTCCGGGTCGGTCTGTGCCAGGTGCAGCAGCCCGAGGATGGCTCCGTAGGCGACCCGTGCCCGGGACGCCGCCCGGTCCGGCGGCAGGCCGAGCTCGTGGTAGGTACGCGTCAGGAGTTCCAGCCGGGCCCGGTTCACCTGGCGGACCGCGTCCCTGACCCGGGGGTCGTTGCGGTCGCCGAGCAGGCTCAGGTGCACCGACGGCGCCAGCGGCTGGACGGACTGAACGACAGCGGTGAGCAGCTCGCGCAACCGCCGTGCCGGATCGGCGATCGCGGTGAACTCGGCGAGTCCCCCCTCGCCGTGACCTCGCACCCACTCCGCGAGTGCCGCCGCGATCAGCTCGTCCCGGTTGCGGTAGTGCGCGTAGAAACTGCCCTTGGTCACGCCGAGCGTCCGCGCCAGCGGTTCGACCGCGACCGCGGCCAGCCCGCCGTCCGCGATCGCCTTCAGCGCGGCCCGCGCCCAGTCCCGGGCGGACAGCCGGGTCGACTCGTTCACCACGAGCAACAGGATACGCCGGCGTATTGTCTGGTTCGCGAGCACAGGATACGGTTGCGTATTAATACGCAACCGTATCAATACGCCTCCGTATCAAGGAGTGGCCGGATGAAGATTCGCCGAGTGGTCACCGGACACGACTCCGAGGGCAGGGCCCGCGTGGTCGACGACCGTGCCGTCGAGCCCATCACTTCGGAGCTGATGCCCGGCTGCGCCTTCTTCCCGCTGTGGGGCCGGGACGAGCGACCCACGTTCCCCGACGACGGCTCACCCCGCCGCGCCGCGACGTGGTACCCGCCCCGAGACGGATCGCGCTTCATGATCAATACGGTCCCGCCGGGTGAGCCGGCCCCGCCGCCGGATCTGGATGTGGCCGCGGCCTTGGAGGAGCTGGAGCGGCAGATGCCGGGCGCGATGGCCGCGAATGAGCCGGGCACCCCGGGGATGCACACCACCGACAGCCTCGACTACGTCCTGGTCGTCTCGGGCGAGGCCACGCTGGAACTCGACGACGGCGAGCAGACGGTGTTGCGGGCAGGCGACGTGGTCATCCAGAACGGCACCCGGCACGCCTGGCGCAACCACGGCACGGAGCCGTGCACGATCGTCGGCGTCGCCATCGGCGCGGACCGCACCCGCCCCGGTGACCCGAACGAGGCCTGCCCGGGCCCCGGTCGGGACCAGGCCACCGTCGACGAACAGCGAGGCGCGGCACGTACGACGCCGCCGGACCGGTGAGGAACACGCACCTCACGAGCGCCGCCAGGCCTGGGCGGCTGATCCTCCTGACCCGTCATCGCGGCGCACCGCACACTGTGAGCGGGCCTCCCAGGTGTACTGCCCAGGGAGGTTGGTCAAGCGGGTGATGGGTGGTTTGCCGTCGGTTGCGGTGTGGGGTCGGTGGTGATTGTAGAAGTGGAGCCAGGCGGGGAGGGCTTTGCGGCGGACCCTGTTCGGAGGGGTAGAAAGCGTCCGAGTGCTCAGCCGTCGGCGTGGGTGGGATGGAGGCGTTCGGCTTTGCCGTTGGTGTGGGAGCGGTAGGGCCGGGTCTTTTTCGGGTGGATGCCCAAGGTCGGTGCAGGCCTGGTGCCAGGTGTGGGATTTGCAGGCCGAGCCGTTGTCGGACAGGACGCCTTCGATGGTGATGCCGCGGGCGGTGAACCAGGCCACCGCGTTGCGGAGGACCTCGATGGCGGTGGCGGCTTTCTCGTCGTTGCGGATTTCGGCGTAGGCGATGCGCGAGTGGTCATCGACGACGGTGCGCACGAACGCCGTGCCCAAGCGGAGCTCGTCGCGGATGTTGCGGTTGCCGGTGCGGTTCGCGGTTGCGTTCGCTTTGAATCCGGCCGGCGTAGCGCCGGCCGCCGCCGTCGGGGATGTTGCCGGACTTCTTCACATCCACGTGCAGCACCGCGCCGCGCCGGTCGTGTTCATCCCGCCGGATCGTCTCACCGGTGGTCCGGTCGATGTGCGATGGCCGGTGGAGCTTGCACCGCGTCAAGACGGCATGCCCGGCCGGCCGGCGATCTGCACCGGCCCCAGCCGCTGTTTCCATCGCAGGTGATCGGTCCGTGGGGCAGGGCTCCACGCGAGCGATCGTCAGACCGGATGCAGTCGGCGGTGGGCCGCGGCGAGGCCGGTCGCGACCTGGTCGTCGCACGCGAAGCCGGCGAGTTCGGCGACGCGGCGTACGGAGCCGGTGTCCGGCAGCGCCACGCATGCGGGAGTGTGCAGGATGTCGGCCCGCCGCCGTACCCGCGTGATCGCGCGCAGGCCCGCGCAGTCGCAGAAGGTCGTGGCCGTCAGGTCCATGATCAGCGAGGGCACACCCTGGTCGAGCAGGTTCAGCAGCGCGTCGCGGATCAGCGGCGCGTTGTGGGCGTCGACCTCGGGTGGCAGCACGGCGATGGTGTCTTCACCCACCGTCGTCACGGCCAGTGGGAATGGCGTCATGGCATGCATTGCCGGCTCCTCACGTCGAAACAAGGTGAGGGCCGCGTGTTTGGACCCCAGCGCCCGCCCCGACCGGCGGGCGGCTCCCTCCACCTTCCACCCGGCGGCCGTGCGCAGTCAACCGTGCTCAGACGTCTCGGCCGGACAACCGGCTGACCAGCGCGTACAGGGCGGAATGGTCCAGGCCGCCGTCGCCCTGGGCCCGCAGCGCGGCGAGGAGCTGGGCGACCGCCGCGCCCAGCGGGATGACGACTCCCGCCTCCCGCGCGGCGCTGGTGACGATGCCCATGTCCTTGTCGTGCAACTCGACGCGGAAGCCCGGCTCGAAGTCGCGGGCGACCATCGAGGCGCCCTTGCGTTCGAGCACGGTGCTGCCCGCCATGCCGCCGCGGAGCACCTGGAGGGCGGCGTTCGTGTCGACGCCGTGGGCCTCGAGGAAGACGATCGCCTCGGCGAGCAGTTGGAGGTTGCCGGCCACGATGAGCTGGTTGGCCGCCTTGACGGTCTGGCCGGCGCCGGACGGGCCGACGTGCACCACCGTGCCGCCGACGACCTCCAGGACCGGGACGGCGTCCGCGAGGTCACGGTCCGCCCCGCCGACCGCGATCGACAGCGTGCCGTCGATCGCGCCCTGCTCACCGCCGGACACGGGGGCGTCCAGAACGCGGAACCCGCGCTCGCCGCCCTCGGCCGCCAGCTCGGCCGCGACGTCGGGCCGGATCGTGGAGAAGTCGATGACGAGCGTGCCGGGCCGCGCGTGCTCGAAGACCTCGGTGAGCACCGCGCGTACGTCCGGGGAGTCGGGCAGCATCGTGGCGACGATGTCGGCGTCGCGCACCGCCTCGGCGACGCCGCCCGCGGCGCGACCGCCGCGCTCGACGAGGCGCTCGGTCTTGGCCGGCGTGCGGTTGTACCCGATGACCTCGAAGCCCGCCGTCACCAGGTTGGCCGCCATCGGGCCGCCCATGATGCCCAGGCCGATGAAGCCGACGGTCGTCATCGTCTCTCCTCCAGATCGCCCCGGCGCAGCCAGGCCAGGCTCTCCTCGGTCGTGGTCGACGGCTGGTACTCCAGCGAGACCCAGCCGTCATAGCCATGATGCCGCAGCGCGGCGAGGTGTCCGGCGAGATCGAGATCGCCGGTGCCGGGCTCGCCCCGGCCCGGCGCGTCCGCGATCTGCACGTGCCAGATCGCCCCGGCGTGCCGGGCGATGGCGGCGCCGACGTCGTCGCCGTTGGCCGCCAGGTGGTACAGGTCACAGAGGAACCCGACGTTGGCCGCTCCGGTCGCGGCGTTCGCCGCGTCGACGACCGCGACGGCCTGGTCGGCGGTGCGCAGCGGGTACGGCTTGGGCCCGCTCACCGCCTCGATCAGCACACCGGCGCCGATCCGGCCGGCCGCCTCGGCGGCCAGCGCGAGGCTCGCCAGGGCCGTCTCGTGCTGGCGCCCGGCCTCCACGCCCTCGATCCGGTTGCCGTACAGGGCGTTGAACACGCGGACACCGAGGCGCTCCCCGATACCGACGGCGGCCTCGACGTTGTCGCGGAACTCCCCTGCCCGCCCCGGGACGGACAGCACGCCGCAGTCGGGTCCGGCCAGGTCGCCGCCGAAGAAGTTCAGCCCGACGAGCCGGACGCCCGCGTCCTCGATCGCGGACACGAACGCCTCGACCTCGGCGTCTCCCGGCACCGGCGAGGCGAACGGCCACCAGAACTCGATCGCCTCGAACCCGGCCTTCCGCGCCGCGTCGGGGCGGCGGA
Source organism: Actinoallomurus acaciae (assembly GCF_042429965.1). NCBI lineage: Bacteria > Bacillati > Actinomycetota > Actinomycetes > Streptosporangiales > Thermomonosporaceae > Actinoallomurus > Actinoallomurus acaciae. The sequence goes on along the minus strand of NZ_JBHLZP010000214.1, from coordinate 2,993 downwards.
GCAGCGGCAGTTCGGTGAACAGCATCGAGCAGTTGGCGAGGTAACGCGTCACGACGACCTCCGTTGCGTGAGCGGCCCGGTCTCCGCACCGGCTTCAGGGTTTGCGCGCGACGCCGGCGAGCAGCCATCCGGTCGAGTCGCGCAGCAGACGGTCGGGGCGCCATCGGGGCGGCGGGACCAGTCCCGGCTCCAGCAGGACGAGCTTGCCGAACAGCGCCTCGATATCCGCGCGGTCGCGCTCGGCCATCGTCACGTCCAGGGCGGCGGCGAACTCGGCCGTCGCCACCCGGTCCGCGGGAGGAATGCCCCCGGCGTGGTAGTGGGTGAGAACGACGTGGCTGCCCGGGGCCACCGCGGAGACGAACTCCTTCACCAGGCCCGCCGGGTCGTCCTCGTCCTCGAAGTAGTGCAGCACCGCGGTCAGGACGATCCCCACCGGCCGGCGAAAGTCGATCAGCTTGCGCACCTCGGGGCTGGACAGGATGTCGCCGGGCCTGCGCAGGTCGGCGAGCAGCGCGGTCGCCACGCTGGAGCTGGACAGCAGCGCCTGGAAATGGTTGACGACCATCGGCTCGTTGTCGACGTAGACGACCGTGGCGGGCGGGTCGGCGGCGGCCACGAGGTCGTGGACGTTGCCGCGTCCGGGCATGCCGCAGCCGAGGTCGAGGAACTGCCGGACGTCGATGGACAGCAGGTGGCGCACGGCCCGCCGCATGAACTGGCGGTTCTCACGCACCCCCGCCAGCGCCGAGGGCAGGGCGGCCCCGATGCGCTCCGCCGCGTCCCGATCCGCCCGGTAGTTGTCCTTACCGCCCATCGCATAGTCATACATCCGCGCCTCATTGGGCACGGCGGGGTTGAAGCGCTTCGGCGGGCGGTCGTGGGAAATACCGATACCTCCACCTTCCGGACGTACCTCGAAGGTTAGCGAAAAACCCAAAAAGTGGGCTAATGCCGTACAGGACATAAGATTTTCGTGAGAAAGCCGAGCGATGAAGCGCTCGCCGCGATCCACGCCTGGACCCGTCCGGAGGACGCCCGCCCCGAGTTCGGCCGCGCGGTCGAACGCCGCTACGGCGTGACCGGCGCCCGGCTCGCGGTCCTGCGTCTCGTGGCCGAGCACGACCCGGACGGCACGACACCTCGCCCGGTCCCGTACGCCTCCGCGCGGCGGGCATGGCTCCTGACCGGCTCCTCCGCGGCCTTCGACGACGCGCTCGACCTGTTCGGATGGAGGGAATGGGCCGCGCCGGAGACCCCGCGCGTCCTCGAAGCCGAGGAGGCGGAGGGCTGGACCGGTCAGGTCCCGGCGAGCCCCGCATAGGCGGCCAGGACGATGCCGAAGCCCCGGGCGTCGCCGGCGAGGCCGCCGGCCATGCGGTTCATGACGTACGACACGGTCATCCCGGCGTCCAGGTCCACGACGATGACCGAGCCGCCCCAGCCGCCCCACGCCACGCTGCGGGGGCTCGGCAGGGGCAGGCCCCGGGAGGGCAGGCCGTACCCGAGGCCGAACCGCACCCACGTGCCGAGGACGCGGTCGACGCCGTCGGACTGCTGCTCGAAGACGCGTTCGCAGCCGGCGGCCGACAGCAGCGGGCCGCCCCCGGTGGCCAGGACCGACTGGATCCGGGCCACCGACCGGGCGTTGCCGTGGCCCCCGGCGGCGGGGATCTCGGCGCGACGCCACTCGGTGGTCCAGCTCACCTCGGCCATGTGCCGTGGCGGGGCCGGCGGAAGCGCTTCCTCGGGCGGGATGACCTGGGCCACCCGGTGGTCGTGTTCGGCGGGCAGGCCGATGTGGAAGTCGGCGCCGAGCGGGCCGGCCACCTCCTCGCGGAAGAACCCGCCGACCGTACGGCCGGTGATCCGGCGCACCACCTCGCCGACGAGGTAGCCCTGCGTCAGCGCGTGGTAGCCGGACTCGGTGCCCGGCTCCCACTCCGGCTCCTGGGCGGCCAGCCGCGCCGTCGCCTTGTCCCAGTCGTACAGATCGGCGCCGTCGAACCGGCCGGTCCACGTCGGCAGGCCGGCGGTGTGGCCCATGAGGTGCCGGACCTCGACGCGTTCCTTGCCGGCCGCGGCGAACTCCGGCCAGTACCGCGCGACCGGCGCGTGGAAGTCCAGCTCGCCGTGGTCGGCCAGGATCAGGGCGCACAGCGCGGTCATCGTCTTGGTGATGGACCAGACGTTGGTGATGGTGTCGCGCCGCCACGGGCCGTCGTGTGTCCGCCCGCCCCACAGGTCGACGACCGGTTCGTCACCGAGGTACACGGCGACCGAGGCGCCCACGTCGGCGCCGCTGGACAGGTTCGCGGTCAGCGCCTCGCGCACCGCGGTGAAACGCTCGTCACAGAATCCCTCGACGTCTGCCACATCCAGGACTCTAGGCCGAGACGCCCGGCGGCACGTAGGGCCTCGCGCGGCGCGTTCGCAAGAGGCGTCAGGCGTCGTCGGCGGCGTACACGCGTTCGCCGCCGACGTAGGTCCGCAGCACCCGTGTCGCGGCGATCTCCTCCGGCGGCCCGGCGAACGGGTCGCGGTCGAGGACGACCAGGTCGGCCAGCATCCCCGGCGCGACGGTGCCCGTGTCGTCGAGGTGGTTCGCGTACGCGCCGCCCGCGGTGTACGCCGCCAGCACCGTGCCGAGGTCGAGCCGCTGGCCGGGCAGGAACGCCGGCTCGGCCGCGCCCGGAAGCCGCCGGTTCACCGCCACGTGCATGCCCTGGATCGGGTCGGGGCTGCTGACGGGCCAGTCGCTGCCCGCCACGAGCGTGGCGCCGGCCCGCAGCAGGTCGCCGAACGGGTACTGCCGGGCGGCGCGGTCGGCGCCCAGGAACGGGATGGTCAGCTCGTCCATCTGCGGTTCGTGCACCGCCCACAGCGGCTGCATGTTCGCGGCGGCGCCGAGCGCGCGGAACCGCGGCACGTCGTCCGGGTGCACGACCTGGAGGTGGGCCAGATGCGGGCGGGTGCCGGTCCAGCCGTTGGCG
>NZ_JBHLZP010000213.1:0-13153 GCF_042429965.1 Actinoallomurus acaciae | reverse complement strand
CCGGCCGCCGCGCGGCTCCCGCTCATCGCCGGGCAGGCACCCGCGGTCGCGCCGGACCGGCTGCCCGCCGTCCGGCCGGTATCGCTGCGCACGAAGACCTCGCCGCTCGGCCTGGACGCGACCTCCTACCGTCTCCTGTGGACCCAGGTGGCCTGGCTCACGGCGCTGCTCGTCGGCATCTCCCTGCTGCTCACCCAGCTGCGGCTGAACCGCCGCCGGTCGGCCCGCCCGGCCGCCCGCCGCTCCCGCTCGTAGCCACCGCGGCCCCTCGGGCCTGCGGTCACGGTCCGCATCCATGGATAATCGACGTGGCCGGCGCCACGACGATGTGATGCGGGACTACGACCACCCTGAGGGAGCTTGATGTTCGGTAAGGTCCTGGTCGCCAACCGTGGCGAGATCGCGATACGGGCGTTCCGCGCCGCGTTCGAGCTGGGAATCTCCACCGTCGCCGTCTATCCGCACGAAGATCGCAACTCGCTGCACCGGGCCAAGGCGGACGAGTCGTACCAGATCGGCGCGCCCGGCCACCCGGTCCGTGCCTACCTCTCCGTCGACGAGGTGATCAAGGCTGCCCGTACGGCCGGCGCCGACGCGATCTATCCCGGGTACGGCTTCCTGTCCGAGAATCCCGAGCTGGCCGCCGCCTGCGACGAGGCGGGGATCACCTTCATCGGCCCGCCGGCCCCGGTGCTGAACCTGACCGGCAACAAGGCGCGGGCGGTCGCGGCGGCGCGCGAGGCCGGCATCCCGGTGCTGCGCTCCTCCGAGCCCTCCACGGACGTGGACACGCTGCTGGCCGCCGCCGAGGACATCGGCTTCCCGGTGTTCGTCAAGGCCGTCGCCGGCGGTGGCGGGCGCGGCATGCGGCGGGTCGCCGAGCCGGCCGACCTGCGAGAGTCGATCGACGCGGCGATGCGCGAGGCCGCGTCCGCGTTCGGCGACGCGACGGTCTTCCTGGAGCAGGCCGTGGTCAACCCGCGCCACATCGAGGTGCAGATCCTCGCCGACGCCGACGGCAACGTCGTGCACCTGTACGAGCGTGACTGCTCGATGCAGCGGCGGCACCAGAAGGTCATCGAGATCGCGCCCGCCCCGAACCTCGACCCGGACCTGCGGATGCGCATCTGCGCCGACGCCGTCGCCTTCGCCCGCCACATCGGCTACGTCAACGCGGGCACCGTGGAGTTCCTCCTCGACGAGCGCGGCCGGCACGTGTTCATCGAGATGAACCCGCGCATTCAGGTGGAGCACACGGTGACCGAGCAGGTCACCGACCGCGACCTGGTCATCGCCCAGATGCGCATCGCCTCGGGCATGACCCTGCCCGAGCTGCGGCTGACCCAGGACGTGATCACGCTGTCGGGCGCGGCCCTGCAGTGCCGCATCACCACCGAGGACCCGGCCAACGGCTTCCGCCCCGACAAGGGCACCATCTCGGCGTACCGCTCGCCCGGCGGCCCCGGCGTGCGCCTCGACGGCGGCACCGTGCACACCGGCGCCGAGGTCTCCGCGCACTTCGACTCGATGCTGGTCAAGCTCACCTGCCACGGGCACGACTTCACCAACGCCGCCCGGCGGGCGCGCCGCGCGATCGCCGAGTTCCGCATCCGCGGCGTGGCCACGAACCTGCCCTTCCTCGGCGCCGTGCTCGACGACCCCGACTTCCGCGCCGGGCGGATCACCACCGCCTTCATCGACGACCGGCCGGACCTGGTGCACGCCCGGCCCTCGGCCGACCGCGGCAGCCGCGTCCTGCGTCACCTGGCCGAGACGACCGTCAACCGGCCTCACGGACCGCGCCCGGTCGTGGTCGAGCCCGCGGACAAGCTGCCCGCGGTGTCCGTGGCGGACGCGCCGCCGGACGGCTCGCGGCAGCGGCTCGCCGCCCTCGGGCCGGAGGGGTTCGCGGCCGATCTGCGGGCCCGGTCCGCGGTCGCGGTCACCGACACGACGTTCCGCGACGCCCACCAGTCGCTGCTGGCGACGCGGGTACGGACCCGCGACCTGCTCGCGGTCGCCCCGCACATCGCCCGTACGGCGCCGGAGCTGCTCAGCCTGGAGTGCTGGGGCGGCGCGACGTACGACGTGGCGCTGCGGTTCCTGGCCGAGGATCCCTGGGAGCGGCTCGCCGCGCTGCGCGAAGCGGTGCCGAACATCTGCACGCAGATGCTGCTGCGCGGCCGCAACACCGTCGGCTACACGCCGTACCCGACGGAGGTCACCGACGCGTTCGTGGCCGAGGCAGCGGCGACCGGGATGGACATCTTCCGGATCTTCGACGCGCTCAACGACGTGGCGCAGATGCGCCCGGCGATCGAGGCCGTACGCGCCACCGGCACCGCCGTCGCCGAGGTGGCGCTCTGCTACACCGGTGACCTGTCCGACCCGTCCGAGACGCTCTACACGCTGGACTACTACCTGCGGCTCGCCGAGGAGATCGTCGAGGCGGGCGCGCACATCCTGGCGATCAAGGACATGGCGGGGCTGCTGCGGCCGCCGGCCGCCCGCGCCCTCGTGACCGCGCTGCGGTCGCGGTTCGACCTGCCGGTCCACCTGCACACCCACGACACCGCCGGCGGGCAGCTCGCCACCCTGATCACCGCGATCGACGCCGGGGTGGACGCCGTGGACGCGGCGGTCGCCTCGATGGCCGGGACGACCTCGCAGCCCTCACTGTCTGCGCTGGTCGCGGCCACCGACCACACCCCGCGGGCGAGCGGCCTGTCGTTGCAGGCCGTCGGCGACCTGGAACCGTACTGGGAGGCCGTGCGCAAGGTGTACGCGCCGTTCGAGTCGGGGCTGGCCTCGCCGACCGGACGCGTCTACCACCACGAGATCCCCGGCGGGCAGCTGTCGAACCTGCGGCAGCAGGCCATCGCGCTCGGCCTCGGCGACCGGTTCGAGCTGATCGAGGACTGCTATGCCGCGGCCGACCGGATGCTCGGCCGCCTGGTCAAGGTGACGCCGTCCTCCAAGGTCGTCGGTGACCTGGCCCTGCACCTGGTCGGGGCGGGCGTCACCGCGGCCGACTTCGAGTCCGACCCGGCCAAGTTCGACGTGCCGGACTCGGTGATCGGCTTCCTGCGCGGCGAACTCGGCGTCCCGCCGGGTGGCTGGCCGGAGCCGTTCCGTACGCGGGCGCTCGAAGGCCGCCCGCCCGCCGCCGAGGTGACCGCCCTGAGCGAGGACGATCTCCAGGGGCTGCGCGAGTCGCGCCGCGCCACGCTGAACCGGCTGCTCTTCCCGGGGCCGGCGAAGGAGTTCGCCCGGCGGCGCGAGACGTACGGCGACACGTCGGTGCTGTCGTCGAAGGACTTCTTCTACGGCCTAGAACCCGACACGGAGCACACCGTGACGCTGGAGCACGGCGTCTCGCTGCTGATCGAGCTGGAGGCGATCTCCGAGGCCGACGAGCGCGGCTACCGGACGGTGCTGACGACGCTGAACGGCCAGCTGCGCCCGGTCCGCGTACGTGACGAGTCCATCGCCACCGACGTCAAGGCGGCCGAGAAGGCCGAGCGCGGCAACGACCGGCACGTCGCGGCGCCGTTCGCCGGCGTCGTGACGTTGCAGGTGGAGGAGGGCGCGGCGGTGTCGGCCGGGCAGACGGTGGCCACCATCGAGGCGATGAAGATGGAGGCCTCCATCACCGCCCAGCGCGACGGCACGGTCCGCCGGCTGGCGGTCGGCGCGGTGCAGCAGGTCGAGGGCGGAGACCTGCTCATCGAGCTCGGCTGAACTCCCCGGCGTGTCACCTCGGCCGGGCCCCGACGGGGCCCGGCCGGTGATCCGCCATGGAACTGCCACTTCGCCGAGTTGGCGACGGCCTTCGCGGCGGTGGCCGACGTCGCCGGGAAGGGCTGACCGGTCGTCTCCCGGCGGCGCTTGTCCGTTATCGAGTCTCCGGGCGTCTCGCCGCGTGTTCGAGATGCGCGTCCCGCTGGTGCGGTAGCCGTCTCCGGTCGTGAGCTCCTTCGGTCCGCCTTACCGAAAGAGCCGCTTGGCGTCCTGTTCGTCGTAGGAGCCCGTGCTGGATCCGGCCGCCGCTGATGGTCCGCGCGACCATCGGCGCGGAGATGACGGCGCCGCCGACCACGATGGCGATCTTTGTCGCCGGGCTGCTGCCTCCGTGGCGGCCTTGGCGCTGAGCCACTCGAACGCGCGGCATCCGCGGGTTCCAGGCTCAGGCCGATGCCCCAAGAGGCCGGGCGGTGCGGCGACACCACCTCGACGGTCTTCACCCGGGTCGCGGTCATGCCGTCAGTGGCGATCCGGTAGCGGATCCGGCGGTCGCCACTCAGCGTCCCGCCTCCGGATATGAGCCCGGCGTCTCCGCCTCCGGGCATGAGCTCAGCGTCCCCGCCTCGGGGCATGAGCCCGGTGTCCCCGCCTCGGAGCATGAGCCCGGTGTCTCCCTCCCGGGTATGAGCCCGGTGTCTCCCTCCCGGGTATGAGCCCGGCGTCCGGCGTCTCCGCCCTCACCTGGTGGAACCGGATCGGCGTCTTCAGCGGGTCGGCGGCACTCGTGGCGGAACCGTGTCGGTCGAGGAGCAGTACCGCCGCGACCGCTCCGACCAGCACCACCGCCGCCCCGGCGACGATGAGTGAGACCGGTGCGCCCTGGCCACGCTGCCCGGGGGCGGTGTTCCCGCCGTACGGCGGCGGTCCCGTCGGCATGCCCGGCTCTGGCGGACCGACCGGACCCGGCGGTCGGGGCGTTTGGGTGGTTCGGGTGGGAAGGTCACATGCCTTGTCTGGGTTCCGGGGAGACCGCGGGTTCGGCATCGGGAAGGCGCGGCCCGGTTACGCCCCGTAAGTCGGATTCGGCGGCGAGTTTTGGCTTAGAGCGGGAGATCGCGGGCAGAACCGCTGCGCGTCTTATGAACGAGAGGAAGCCCCCGATATGCACGTTGTTGGAATCTTCACCGCGATCATCATCGGCTTGGTCATCGGCGCCCTGGGCCGGCTGGTCGTGCCGGGCCGGCAGCCGATCCCGATCTGGCTGACCATCGTCATCGGCATCGTCGCCGCGTTGGTCGGCACCGCCATCGCGGGCGCGGCCGGTGTGGCCGACACCAGCGGAATCGACTGGATCGAACTGGCGATCCAGGTCGTACTGGCGGCGGTGGGCGTCGTGGCGGCCACCCGGGTCTATGCCCGAAGATGAGCCGACCGGCCAGAGCCCGGCCCCCGAGCCCGGCCCTGACCGCGACCCGGCGGACGACGACGGCCGTGGCCCTGCTCCGGGCCACGGCCGCCCGCTGCCCGGAAGGCCCCGAGCCGCCGAACGCTCGCCCCGCCCGGGCCCCACGGAACCGGGCGGCTTACCGGGGAGGGAAACGGACCGCCCCGCGAGCGATGGCGAACCGGCCGCCGGCCAAGGGGTGATCGGATGTGGTGCCGATTCTCAGGCTGATCCCAGCCCGGTCTCATCCCCCGGTGATGGAGTGGCCGACGGTGGTACTCGCGGTGCCGCCGGAAGCGGCGGCGGAAAGGGTGACGTTCGTGAGGGCGGAAGTGGTCCGGTGACAAGTCATGAGACGACGAACGACGATGGCGCCCCGGAGGCGGGACACGAAACCGAGCCACCCACACCGGAAGGCGAAGACAACGCCCCGCTGACGAACGCCACCCCGCCCCCAGGCGACGAACGCGCGACCGGCATCACCCGACAACCCCCGCCGCGCCCGGGTGAATCGGAGGAGTGGCCGGAGCCGCTCCCAACGACGGATGGTGGACCGAAGACTGACGATCGCCCGGCAACGGACGGTGAGTCGGAGGGCAGGGCCCGGTCGCGTGGAGTGGGAGAGGGGCTGGAGGGGGCCCCAACGGCGGATGGTGGACCGAAGACTGACGGCCGCCCGGCAACGGACGGTGAGTCGGAGAGCACGGCCCGGCCGCGTGGAGTGGGGGAGCCGTCGGAGACGTTCCCGGGGGTGGGTGGTGAGCCTGCTTACGGTGGTTCGGCGGCTGGCGGTGGGGCGGAGCGCTCGGCGTGGTCGCGTGGAGCAGGGGAAGGGTCGGAGGCGATTTCGGCAGGTGGTGGGGCTGCCGCGTACGGCGGTTCGGGTGCCGGTGGTCGCTCTGTGACGGGTGGCTCGGCGGCCGACGGTCGTTCGGCGGCGGGTGGTGAGTCGGACGGCACGGCTCGGCCGCGTCCGGTGGGGGAGGCGTTCCCGGCCGGGGATGGTGGGTCGGGGGCCTATGGCGGTTCGGGCGGCGGTGGGGCTGCGGGGGACGACGGGCAGGCGGCCTATCGAGGTCGTGATGGCTCTTTCGATGGTTCCGGTGAGTGTGGTCCGCAGGGCTCTCGTCGTGACGGTGGGGCCAATGCCCGAGGTCGCGCCGTCGGTGAACAGGGCGTGGTCGCGGGTGGTGAGGATTCCGCGGCGGGTCGTGGCGAGCGGCTCGGCGGGCGGGAGGCCGCGCTCGGTGGTGGGCGGAGTGCTCTGCTGGAGCCGAGGCGTCCCCCCGAGGTGACTCCCGGCGCGGACGTGGGCCCTGGCTCCGGTGGCCGAGGCGGATCCAGCCCGGCGCCTGGCCGAGATGACCGTGGCGTGGCGGGGGACGGCGGGCTTCGCGGTCCCGGTGGCGTCGGTGAGAGCGCCGGCCGTACGGACGGGCCCGTGGTGCCGGAGCCGGCACCGGGCAGTGGTGGTACGGATCCCGCCGTACCGGATAAATCAGGTAATGCCGATAGAATTACCCGAAAAGCGCCGACCGCTAGAGATCCCTACTTCGACAACGCGAAGTTTCTCGCGGTCGCTCTGGTCGTCGTCGGGCATGCCTGGGAACCGTTGCGCAGTGCGGCCGTCGGCGGGCGAATTCTCGGGGCGGGGCAGTCGTTCATCTATGCCTTCCATCTCCCCGTATTCATCGTCATGTGCGGATACTTCTCCCGCGGATTCAGTCGCTCCCGCAACCGTACGCGCAAGCTCGTCGCCGCCATCGTCGTTCCGTACGTCCTGTTCAGTGCCGTCTACGTCGTCTACACCGAGTTTCTCGCGGGGCGGCACATGAGCTGGGATCCGCTCGAGCCGTACTACCTGACCTGGTTCCTGCCCGCCCTGCTCGCCTGGCGGCTCTCGGTGCCGCTCTGGCAGCAGTTGAGGTTCCCGGTCGCGATCGCGCTGGCCGTCGCGATCTGGCTGTTCGCCGGGCTCGTCACCCTGCCCAGCATGCTCGACGCGGTTCAGGTGCTGTCGTTCCTGCCGTTCTTCGTGCTCGGGCTGATCCTCGGGCCGCGCCACTTCGCCCTGCTCAGACGGCCGGCGGTGCGTGTCGCGGGGGTGCTGACGCTCGTCGCCGGGGCGGTGGCGGCGTACGTGCTGGAGAGCAGCCTCGACCCCGAGTGGGTGCACTGGCGGCGCAGCTTCGCCGAACTCGGCGTCGGTGCCCCCTCGGGCGTCGGCTTCCGCGTCGTCGCGCTGGTCGCGGCGGCCCTCCTCACGGCGGCCTTCCTGGCCGTGGTCCCGGCTCGCCGTACGTGGTTCAGCCGGCTCGGCGCCGCCTCCATGTACGCCTACCTGCTCCACGGGTTCGTCACGCTCTTCCTGTCCTACCAGGACTGGTACTACCGCATCTCCGGATGGCAGGTGCCGGCGGTGACGATCGGCTGCGTCCTGCTGGCCGTGGTGCTCATGACCGATCCCGTACGAAAAGTGTTCCGCTGGGCGGTCGAGCCGCGGCTTGAGTGGTTGTTCCGGTAAATCTGCACTAAACCAATCGGAGATAAAAGAAAACAGCTTCTCGGTAAATTCTCAACCAACTCTCAGTAATTTTTTTTACTGTGGGCCGATGACCCAGCCGGAGCGGCCCATCTTCGTCATCGGTTGTCCACGGTCCGGAACGACCATGCTGCAACTGATGCTGCACGCCCACCCGCGCATCGCCATCCCGCCCGAGACGCGGTTCCTGATGGCCGCGTACGACGCGCGCTCCGACTTCGGCGACCTCGGCATACCGGCGAACCGCCTGGCGCTCGCGCGCTGGATCGTCGACCGCAGGCAGACCCGCTTCGCGGACCTGGGCCTGGACGGGCAGCGGATCATCGAGCAGATCGTCGCCGGGCCGCCGACACTCGGCTCCGCGCTCGGCATCGTGCTGCGCGCGTACGCGGCGAGGTTCGGCAAGCCCCGGTGGGGCGACAAGCGGCCCGGCTACTTCCAGCGCGTCTCCACGCTGAGGCGCCTGTTCCCCGACGCGCAGATCGTCCAGCTCATCCGCGACGGCCGCGACTGCGTCGCGTCGCTGAAGGAGATGGACTGGTACAAACAGGACTCCTTCCATGCGCTCGCGACCTGGGTGGAGTCGATCGAGGCGGGGGACCGGGCGGCGCGGTCACTCGGCCCGGAGGCCTACCACCGGCTCTACTACGAACGTCTGATCAGCGACCCGGCCACCGAGCTCAAGGCGCTGTGCGAATTCCTCGGCGAGGACTACGACCCGGCGATGTCCGAGCCGGGCCGGGTGGCCGCCGTCGCCGTACCCGGCCGGAAGGTCTGGCACGACCGTACCCACGAACAGGTCACCACCACCCGCGCCGGCACGTGGCGCACGCGCCTGACGGCGGAAGAGATCGCGCTGTGCGAGAGTGTGGCCGGCGACCTGCTGCGCGAGCACGGTTACGAGGTCGACGGCGGGGCCCGGCCGGACCGCGGCGACCACGCGCACTACCGACGGGTCGCGGCCCACCGCCGACTGGCGGCACGCAAGCGCGAGTTGCGTGACTTCGTCCATCGGCGCACCGAGCCCGGCGAGGTGGCCTACCGGTCCCCGTCTTCTCCCGCATCCGATTGAATCGCGAGTTTCTCCGGGCGCAATGGCCGGTCGAAAGCAGCCGCGGTGCGGCAATGAAAGACCCATTCGGGGCGCCGGAATTCGATGCGGGCAATAGCCGATACATCCGGCCCGACCGTTGACTGTATAAGAAAGAGTGTCAGGGCGCGAGCCGCATCTTGTCCGGTAACGGCCCGGCTGGCGCGGGCCCTGCCGTACGGCCTGGTCGTCGCCTTGCTCCAGGATGGAGACCTACCGCGACCTGGTCCGGGCGACGCCGGCGTTGGTGCTGGGGTACCCCGGGTGGGATTCGAACCCACACTTCGCGGATTTTAAGTCCGCTGCCTCCGTCCAATTTGGGCTACCGGGGCATGTCGATCCGGTCACGGACCGGCCGGGCGGGCGTTGGAGACGTCGGCGTTACCCGCCCGAGCGCGCCGATCACTCGGCCGCATCGGTGCGCGACGTTCGGCGCCGGAGCCCCGGCCCGTCCCGTGCGGAGACGGTGATTTCCGCCATGCCGGTACCCCCTTCGGCCGCCGTCGTCGCCCGCCGCTCGTTTACGCCTGCCTTGCAATCTATTTCGGCAATTGCTCCGCGTCATCCCCCTAATTCGTTAGAGCAGGCATTAGAGATGCTTAAAGGGCAGTCTTTAGCCGCATATCAGCAGCGCCGAAAAGAGGGCACGTTCACCGGACCTTGTGGCGCGCCGGGCGATGCCGCAGCGGACTGTCCGGCGGGGCGGGCATGGGCCGTACCCCGGGTCATCGACGCTGATCTGGCCCGTGATCGCGCTGGGGTCGGACGCGGGAGGCCCGCGGTCGGCCGAGCCCGGCCTGTCCGATGACCTCGCGAGCCGCGGATGCGGGCGGAGAGCCGCGTCGTACGCCGCAGGGACGTCGGATGAGAACCCCGGCGGCGGGCCACCGCGGGAGTTCCCGGCTCGCACCCCGAGCGTACGGTCAGGTCGCGTCCGCGGTCTCGGGGCGGGGCGCGCTTCGGTGACGGCCCTGGCTCTTGATGAGCTCTCCCGTCGTCGGGACGATCTCGGCGGCGGGCCAGTTCTCCGGTTCCCACAGGGAGGCCCGTTTCAGCGACTGCCCGCAGTGCAGGAACAACTCCTCGACCTCGACCACGACGCCCAGCGGAGCGGAGACGAACGGCGGGTCGCCGAACACGGAGGCGCGGCCGTTCACCCGGAGGGTCTCGGTCTTGCCCGGGATGACGAAGAGCATGCCCACCTGCGGGCGCTGGAGGATGTTGCGGAGGCTGTCCAGGCGGCGATTGCCCGGACGGTCCGGGAACGCCAGGCGGCGTTCGTCCAGGACGACCACGCCGCCCGCGGGTTCGCCCCGGGGTGAGACGTCCATCGTGCCATCCGCGGACGCCGTCGCCAGCAGGAAGAACGTGGACGCGGCGAGAAAGCGCCGGGACTGATCGTCGATCACCGGGATGGCCTTGTCGCGCATCGCCGGATGAGGGGGCTCGACGATCTGCCTCAGCTCCGTCTCGTTGCGGATTCTCATCCCGTCACGCCTCTCGTGGGTCCCTGCCGGCCATGGGGCCGGCGCCGTACACCGCGGCCGACGCCGAGGCTCCCTTTAGGTTAGGCTAACCTTACTTTGTGACATTTGGGGATGAACGTGACTTTTGGGGTTGACGCCGCCGGGGCCCGGCGCCTGCGCGGCCACGAGCTGTCCGCCGGAGACATGACCGTGTCGTACGGCGACACCGAGGTCGTGCACGGCGCCGCCATCGTGATCAGGCCGGGCGAGGTGGTCGCGCTGGTGGGCCCGAACGGCAGCGGCAAGACGACGCTGCTGCGAACGCTCGCACGTCTTCAGCGCGCCCGGAGCGGCACGCTCGCGATCGACGCGGGTACCGGCACGGCCCTGGACGGTCTCGCCCTCGATCTCCGCCGGTTCGCGCGTCACGTGGCGCTGCTGACGCAGGGGCGCTCCGTGCCGAGCGGCCTGACCGTCCGTGACGTCGTGGAGTTCGGCCGCTACCCGTACCGCGGCCGGTGGGGCGGGCGGGATCCCGACGGTGCCGCCGCGACGGCGCACGCGCTCGCCATGACGGGCGTCGGCCATCTCGCCGAACGAGAGGTCGACCACCTCTCCGGCGGGCAGCTCCAGCGCGTGTGGCTGGCGAGCTGCCTCGCGCAGGAGACCGGCGTGCTCCTGCTCGACGAACCGACGACCTACCTCGACCTGCGCTACCAGGTCGAGCTGCTCGACCTGATCCGCGACCTGGCCGACGACCACCGCATCGCGGTCGGCGTCGTCCTCCACGACCTCGACCAGGCGGCCGCCGTGGCCGACAGGATCGCCCTGTTCGACGCCGGACGCATCGTCGCCGAAGGAACGCCCGAAGACGTGTTGACGGCGGAGCGTCTGTCCGAGACGTACGGCATCCGCATCGACGTCGACACCGACCCCGTGACCGGACGGCTCCGCACCCGCGCGATCGGCCGTCACCACACCCGACACGAAAGGTCCTCCTCCCCCTCATGAGACGCCTTCTCGCCGCCGTCGCCACCGCGGTCGCGGTCCTCGCGACCGCCTGCGGTACGACCCAGCCCCCGTCCACCGGCGCGAACCCCGCTCCCTCCCAGATCACGCTGACCGACGCCAGTGGCGCGAGCCTCCACCTCGACCGTCCCGCCACGAAGGTGGTCGGGACCGAGTGGAACGTCGTGGACGACCTCATCACGCTCGGCGTCGCCCCGGTCGGCGTCGCGGACGTCAAGGGATACAAGGCGTGGGCGTCGGCGGTCCCGCTGAAGAACGCCCCGAAGGACATCGGCATGCGCGACCAGCCGAGCATGGACACGATCGCCTCTCTCGCGCCGGACCTGATCATCGCGACCACGGACCTGCCCTCCTCGGCGGTCAAGCAGATGCGGAAGGTCGCCCCGGTCCTCCTGCTGGAATCCGCCAAGGCATCGGACCAGATCGGGCTGATGACGAAGAGCCTCGACCTCATCGCCCAGGCCACGGGACGGACGAAGCAGGCCCAGGCCGCCGAGAACGCCTTCGAGGCGAAGGTCGCCGCGGGAAAGAAGGCCATCGAGGGCGCGGGCCGTACGGGGGCGAAGGTCGCCTTCGCCGACGGCTACGTCGCCTCGAACCAGGTGACGATCCGCCCGTACACCAAGGGCTCCCTCATCGGCGCGGTCAACGAGAGACTCGGACTCCAGAACGCCTGGACGGTCAAGGGCGACAAGAAGTACGGGCTCGGGGCCACCGACGTCGAGGGGCTCACCACACTCGGGGACGTCCAGTTCGCCTACATCGCCAACGACGGCGACGGGGGCGACCCGTTCGCCCGCGACCTCGCCAAGAACTCCGTCTGGAAGGGGCTGCCCTTCGTCAAGGCCGGCCACGTGCACCGGCTGCCCGAGGGCATCTGGATGTTCGGCGGACCGGCGTCCATGGAGGCCTACATCGACGGCATCGTCGGCGCACTGACGAAGTAGCGCCATGACCGTCACCACGAAGACCGAGCCCGCCGGCGGAGACGCCACCGTGCCCACTCCGCCGGCGGCCTCCGCGGCGGGCTCCGTCGCGGTGGCGGCCGCGCTCACGGCTCTCGTCCTGGCCCTCGGCGTCGTCGACATCACCCAGGGGACGGCCGCCGTCGGCGCGGCCGATGTGTGGAAGGCGTTCACGGGCCACGCCGACCCGGGCGGCACGTCCGTCGTGATCGCGTCGCGCCTGCCGAGGATGGCCGCCGGTGTCCTCGTCGGCGCCACCCTCGGGATCGCGGGCTTCGTTCTCCAAGCGATCAGCCGTAACGTCCTCGCCTCCCCCGACACGCTCGCGGTGAACGCCGGTGCGTACCTGGCGCTCGCGACACTCGCCGTCACGGGCGCGTCCTTCCCGCTGGTGGCCTCGTCGGGGGTCGCCTTCGCGGGTGGTCTCGTGGCGGCGGCCGTGGTGCTGGCGCTGTCCGGGCTCGGCGCGGGTACGGTACGCCTCATCCTCGCCGGGAGCGCGCTCGCCCTCGGCCTCGGTTCCGTGACCGACGCGCTGCTCGTCCTGTTCCCCGAGCGGACGCAGGGCCTCTACCGGTGGGGGCAGGGTGGCATCGGCCAGAACGGCTTCGGCGGCGTGGCCCAGATGGCACCCCTCGCCCTTCTCGGCCTCATGGGGCTGCTCCTCATCGCCCGCCGCACCGACGCCCTGGCCCTCGGCGACGACGCGGCCCGCGGTCTGGGCGTCCCGGTCCGCGGCACTCGCGTCACGGCGGTCGTGTTCGCGACGCTGCTCTCCGCGGCGGCGGTGACACTCGCCGGGCCGATCGGCTTCGTCGGCCTGTGCGCGCCGCAGATCGTCCGCGCCCTCGCACGGCGGTTCCGCGCGTTCGC
>NZ_JBHLZP010000212.1:0-13156 GCF_042429965.1 Actinoallomurus acaciae | reverse complement strand
CGGGCGTGCTGCGCGCGGTCGTGCTCTCCGGCGCGGGTATCGCGCTGATGGGGCTGTTCGGCCTCGGGCTGGGCGCGGTCGTCCGTCACTCGGCCGCCGCGCTCGCCACGTACGTCGGCGTGGTCTTCGTGGTCGGGCAGCTCCTGCTCACCGTCGCGCCGGCGGCGGTCCGCTGGGTGCCGCTGGCCATCGTGGGCGACTCCCTCGGCGTGTCCCGGACCACGCCCGGCGACCTGTCGCCCTGGACGGGCCTGGCCGTGCTGTGCGGGTACGCGGCGGTGGCCCTCGGCGCCGGGGCCTGGACGCTCACCCGCCGCGACGGTTGAGCGGTACTTAGGACCCGTTCTCACTTATGGACATTCGCGCCCGCATTCCCAGTCCGCCGAAACTCCAAGGGCCGGTGTAAAGCGACACAACTGTGACCTATCAGCGGCTGAGCGTGGCTTAATAATGGACCAGCACAACAGAAGAGAGAATCTCAGGGAATGTGAACGGCAGGGCGGTCTACTACCTGTACTTCGGCCTGGACGCCAGCCCGCGCGGCGCGGCGATGGCTCTGACCGATGCGCTCGAAAGCGAGGGCCTCCGACCCGCCCTGACGCAGGCGGACCGGGGCCGGCTGATCACCACACACTCCGAACAGGGGGCGCCGATGACCGCTCTTCGGCTGTTCGTGAATGACGGCTACTTCGATGCCGACCATGGTGGGCAAGAGCTATTGAGCGCCTACCCGATCGTGGCGGAGTGCGGAAACGAAGCAACGATCGACACCTTCGATGAGCGAGTAAGGCAGATATTCATCACCGTGGCCAGGCGACTTGCATGGCCGACCATCCAGACGGGAGTACGCGGCGAGCTTGTGGCCGCATTTCTTCCGCACTTCGGATACGGCGACTTCGGTTCGAAGGACATCACCCCGGACAGTCCACGCGAGCGATGGGAGCCATGGACGGATCCCGGACCATGGCCCACCGTCACGGACGAACTCGAGCCATGATCACGCGCAGATGACATCACCCTGCCGCGAAGGGGGACCCTGGTGGCTCACAACGATGTACGGCTGATCGTCGTCGAAGAGTTCATCCCGGTGGACAACGTCGACTCCATGCTGGGGGTGACCCAACGCCTCCTGCAGGCGATGTCGGGACAGACGGCGACCGCCGCGGAGAATCTCAAGCGCGCGATGGTGTGGATGGCCAAGTACATCGCACCGACGAGCGAATTCTGGGACTGGCCCTACATCGAGGGATCATTCGATAACCAGACCAGGTTACGCGTCAACTTCATCGGCCTGGGCTGGATCGTGGGGTGCGCCCGTAGATTCTCCTCTCACGATTCAGTGGATCCCCATCATGTCGAGCGCGAGTTGATCGACGAATTAGACAAGGTCATGACCGGTGTCACCCTGGAGGCGACCGCCAGGCTGAAGTCCACTCCCTGGACGGACGACGAGATCAAGGCGGCCAAGGAGTTCCTACTCGCCAACGGCCTGTCCATTGTGACGGCGACCGGTGAGCAGTCCATCGATCTCGGCCAGATCAGGCTTGTGCTTGATGACGGTGAACGCATTGTCGTCCAAAATGGCATCTCGAAGACGATCGGGGACGACACTCGAAAGCTGCTGCTGAAGGTGAAGGAGTGGGCCAACAGAGATCAGCGTTTCGAAGGCGCCGACTGGTGCGCCTACAAGCGTCGCCGGTTGACGCACGTGCTGAAAGAGGTCGATCCGGCCGACCTGCCGCCGACGCCGGAGGACCTGGCATTCTCGGATGAACAGAGCGGACTCTACCCACGCAGAGATCGAGACGGCTACGACCTGATAGCGGAAGCAGGTGGAACCGGGGCGGCCTTCGCCTCCCTCGTCTTTCCAAATTATCCCTATCATGCCGGGATACTCGATCCCCGCGTGGTCGTCAGGGTCCAGGCGGCGGCGAGCGAAGACACGGTGAACGATCTACTCAATTA
Source organism: Actinoallomurus acaciae (assembly GCF_042429965.1). Taxonomy (NCBI): domain Bacteria; kingdom Bacillati; phylum Actinomycetota; class Actinomycetes; order Streptosporangiales; family Thermomonosporaceae; genus Actinoallomurus; species Actinoallomurus acaciae. The sequence goes on along the minus strand of NZ_JBHLZP010000212.1, from coordinate 11,191 downwards.
CGTGTCTTATCTATGGGTCAATCATTACACGCGAATCTGGCGTTACCTCGAGTTCGAAGATCAGTTCGCTTACGCGACCGATGTGCGTCGCGTGAAGGAACTCGACGATCAGGATCTCGACCTGTTCCGCAGGCGGGCCCTACGGATCGAGGAGCTGCGCAGCCGGATAGAGCTGCTGAACCGAATAGACGCCGGAGACATCAGCGCCTTCAAACCTCGGCACGAGGCGTTCGTCTTTTCGCCTGGCGGAGCGGGTTCGACGTCTTCGGCCGAACGCTTACGCACCGCGCTGATCCCGTCGACCATCACCCAGCTCACCGTTGATCCCCTGCTGGCCGCTCCCGGCGTCCTCAAGGACGCCGGCGACGAACTCGCTCGATCGTTCAACATCTTCACGCAGGCCGCTTCGCTGCGGATGCAGCGAGTGGTCCAGTTACTCCAGGCGCTGTTCATCGTGGCCGCGGTGGCCCAGGTGCTCTCTTTGATACCGCTGGCCGAGATCATCGAGGCGGTCTACGCGAACACCATAACCGAAAGGTCTTGGTATAACGGGATCTCTCACTTCCGCACGTCGATCTCGTGGCTCAACAGTATTGACGTGTCCCTCACCGTCATACGAGCGGCGCTTCTCGTCGGTCTGTCCTTCGTCACCTTCAAGGTTACGAGGCAACGGCACGTGCGAGAGCTGCTCAAGCGGTGGCTACAGTGATCATCGACCCCTCGACGGATATATCACCGCAGTCTTCGATATGAGGCCGCCGTCCAGTAGGTCGTCGTGGACATTGAACGGCATGCCGTAATCCTCGATCTGGGACATGTCGAAGTTGGCGGGGACACGAAACATGATCTCTTCGAAAAGCTTCGAGCAGTAGTCCAGGAGCCTGCTTCCGGAAGGCTCGAAGTTCTCCAGCCCGAACTTTTCGATCGCCTTGTAGTCCGGCCCTCCCCACGGCGGATCGAGGTTGACCGCCGCACCCCGCGCGTATTTTTTCGCCGCCTCGAAGAAGTCGTCATTGACAAAGGAGATCGAATCGGCCACGCCGTAGATGCCCGCGTTCACCCTGGCCATCTCGAGCCGATCCGAGTTGATGTCGATGGCGATGACGCGCTTTCCCTCTCGAGCGAACCCGATGGCGCTCCCCCCGATTCCGGCGAAGCCGTCCACCACGACTTCGCTGCGGATGAGCTTGGCATGCTCAAGGCTGACGTCTTCGGGCATCACCGAGTACAGGCCCTCGGCGTCGGTCTTGATGCCCTCGTCAAAGCGCTTGAAATACAGGTAGCGCCGGTTCCAGTATTTCTGCAGTTCCGGGCCGAAAGGGCTGGTATCTTGACTCATTGCTTCCTTCGCTGACACCCTGGGCGGGCTTCCGCTTTGATAATCTACCCGGAAACCCGTCTCTGCTGGCAGGAATCCGACGCGATCCCGCCTCCCCTTTTTCGACTTTCCCTAAATACCCCTTCTGTACCATCGCCACATGCGCTCATGACGGGCCGCGGGGTTCAGGACTCCCCCGTGTAGGCCGCGGTCGTCCGGGCCGCCGACGCGCGGGCCTCCTCTTCCGGTGCGCCGCCGGCGACGTGCGCCTCGCACCAGCGCTCACTACTCAGGGTCATGAAGCTCCGGCCCTCCTCCGAGGCGGCCCACGCGGCGCCCTCGGCCGGGTCAAAGGATCCGCCCGAGGACAGGTGGAGGCCGAGGCCGAGGAGCCCCATCTCCCACCCGATGCCGACCGCGCCCGGGCCGAACTCGGTCCAGTGGTCGTCCACCGGGATCGTGTGTTCGAGCTCGAACCGGGTGCCGCCCGCCGGCTGCGGGACGAAGCGGACCTCGATCCGGCTGCTCCCGCCGGCGAACTCCCACGTCGTCGCGAAGCCCGCCGGCGGGTCGCAGCGCTCGATCGTGCCACCGGCGTTGCCCTCGAACTGGAACCGGCCGCCCTCCTTCAGCTCGCCGGAGACCGGCAGGAACCAGCGCGGGATCCGCTCGGGGTTCGTGCAGGCGTCCCAGAGCTCCTCGACGGTGGCGTCATAGGTCCGCGCGATGGTGACGACCCGGGCCTCGCCGGCCTCCAGGACGCGGTCGCCGACGGTGCGGGTCACGCTGTTGAGCTGCTCGATGACATCGATCACTGTTCCTCCTCCTGCGGCTGCCGGCGGCGCTCGCGCCGGCCTCGGGCCAGTTCGGTGGCCAGCGCGTCCAGGTGCGGCGTCCAGTAGCGGCGGAACCGGCCGAGCCACTCGTCCACCTCGCGGAGCGGCGCGGAGTTCACCGCGTAGAGCCGCCGGGTCCCCTCGGGCCGTACGGTCGCGAAGCCTCCGTCGCGCAGCACCCGCAGGTGCTGCGACACCGCCGGCTGGGAGATGCCGAACTCCTCCTGGATGACCGCGCAGACCGCGCCGGAGGTCTTCTCCCCGTCGGCGAGAAGCTCCAGGATCCGCCGGCGCACCGGGTCACCGAGAACGTCGAACGCGTGCACGGCGGCCACGCTATCGGGGCGCGCTTATATAAGTCAACGCGAATATTAGTCCGCCGCGATAACGACGTCGCTGACCAGGCCGAAGTGGTCCGAGGGCCACACTCCCCCGGTCGGCGTGGCAAAGGCGAGCTCGGTGTGGCGCGGCTCGCCGAGCGCGCCCGCACGGCCGGTGAAGATGTAGTCGATGCGACGCGACGGCACGCGGGTCCGGCGTGCGTAGTCGTTGACGCGGGAGAACGTCTCCCCGGCCGACCCGTCGCCGCCGTGGACCCACGCGTCGGCGAAGTACACGCTCTCGCCGTCCACCACGTGCAGGCCTCGCAGGTAACGGATCTCGTCGGCGTCCGGCTCGGCGTTGAAGTCGCCCATGATCACCGGCGGCAGGTCGCCGGTGATCTCGGCGGCCCGCTCGGCGATGAACCGGACCTGCGCGAGGCGTGCCGCTCCGTGGTCGCCCTGCCAGTCCAGGTGCGTGACGAACACCGGGAGCAGGCCGGCGGCCGTCTCGACGGCGGCGTACAGCAGCGCCCGCTCCTCCGCGCCCGGCGGGGTGGGCAGCGGGAGGACGCGCCGCTCGTGGATCGGCAGCCCGCTGAGCAGCGCGTTGCCGAGGACGCCCTCGTCGAACCGCGCGGCGGGCGCGTACGCCACCTCGTACCCGAGCCCGGCGGCGATCGCCGCGGCCTGGCACGAACCGGACCGCTCGTCCCGCATGACCTCCTGCAGCCCCACGAGGGCCGGCGCGAGCCGGGCCAGCTCGGCCTTGATCAGGCCGAGCCGGTCCTTCCAGGGTCCACGCCGGCCCCAGAGGTTGAGCGTCGCGACGCGTACGGTCGTCATCCGGCCGGGCGCAGCCGCAGGGTCAGCACCTGGAACGGGCGGAGGGTGAGCGGGACGCTGCCGTCGTCGGCGAGCACGACCGGCCGGTCCGGCGGCGGCCGCTCCAGCAGGTCGGTGACCTCCACCCCGGCGACCGGGAACGACGTGCGCAACCGCGTGCTCGCCCGTCCGCCGAGCGACTCGTACACGCGCACGACCACGTCGCCGGACCGGTCGTCGGCCAGCTTGACCGCCTCGACGGAGGCCGCGTCGCCCTCGATGGACACCAGCGGCTCCGGGTCGGCCCCGCCGGCGGTCACGCGCAGGGGCAGGTTGAGCGCGTACCCGCCCGCCACCGCGCCGGCGAGGGTCGCGCCGGGCAGCAGCGTGTGCGACATGCGGTGCCGGCCCTGATCGGCCTCGGGGTCGGGGCTGCGCGGCGCGCGTACGAGGCTGTAGCGCGCGGTCGTCGTCGTGCCGCCGTCCTCGCGGGTCGTGCGGGTGACGTCGTGGCCGTAGGTGGCGTCGTTGGCCAGGGCGATGCCGTAGCCGGACTCGGCGAGCCGGATCCAGCGGTGGCAGGAGATCTCGAACCGGGCCGAGTCCCAGCTCGTGTTGGTGTGCGTGGGCCGGTACACGTGACCGAACTGGATCTCGGCCGCCGACCGGTCGGCGTGCACGTCGAGCGGGAACGCCAGCTTGAGGATCTTCTCCCGCTCGTGCCAGTCGATCTCGGTGTCGATCCGTACGGCGGGGCTGCCGGCGGTCACGGTGATCGTCTGGGAGATCCGGGAGTCGCCGAACGACCGGTCCACGCGCACCGACGCGACCAGCGGTCCCTCGTCCACCACGGTCACGGCGTCGGCGCCGGTCAGGTCGGTGTGCCGCCGCCGGTAGTGCCGGTCGACGTCCCACGCGTCCCAGTGGTTGGGCAGGTCGGTGTGGAGCTGGAGGAGGTTGCCCCGGGCCCCCGGCGCGAGCAGCTCACGACCGGCCACGAGGTCGCGTACGGAGGTCAGCAGGCCGTCCGCGTCGATCTCCACCCGGACGAGACCGTTGTCGAGGACGCGCCCGTCCACGGTCACCGGCTCGGGCGGCGCGGAGGCGCCGAGCGGCGCCGTCCCCGAGCCCGGGACCTCGGTGAACACCGCCACCGACCCGTCGGCCAGCGGCTGGCCGCCGGCGTCCGGGCCCAGTTCCGGGGCCACGGTCACGACCTCGGCGCGCGCCCGCGGGCTCGTGTTGAACACCTGCCCGGGGCCGCGCTCCCCCGCCAGCGCGGCGGTCGCGGCACGCGTGATCTCCTCCAGTTCGGCGTGCACGCGCGCGTAGGTGGCCTCCGCCTCCCGGTGCACCCAGGCGATCGAGGAGCCCGGCAGGATGTCGTGGAACTGGTGCAGCAGCACGATCTTCCACAGCCGGTCCAGATCCTCGTACGGGTAGTCGAAGCCGGCCGTCAGCGCGGCGGTGGCCGCCCACAGCTCCGCCTCCCGCAGCAGGTGCTCGCTGCGGCGGTTGCCCGCCTTGGTCCGCGCCTGGGTGGTGTAGGTGGCGCGGTGCAGCTCCAGGTACAGCTCGCCCGTCCAGACCGCCGCGTCGGGGTACTCCGCGCGGGCGGCGGCGAAGAACGCGTCCGGGTTCTCCACCACGACCTTCGGCGACCCTTCGAGGTCGCGCAGCCGCCGGGCCTTCTCCAGCATCTCCCGGGTGGGGCCGCCACCGCCGTCGCCGTGGCCGAACGGCAGGAGCGAGCGGGCGCCGCCGCCCTTGTCGGCGTAGTTGCGCACCGCGTGGGCCAGCTCGGCCCCGGCGAACGTGCCGTTGTAGGTGTCGGCGGGCGGGAAGTGGGTGAAGATCCGGGTGCCGTCGATGCCCTCCCACCAGAACGTGTGGTGGGGGAACCTGTTCGTCTGGTTCCAGGAGATCTTCTGGGTGAGGAACCACTCGTTGCCGGCCAGCACGGCGAGCTGCGGGTACGCCGCGGTGTAGCCGAACGAGTCGGGCAGCCACACACCGCGGGTCTCGACCCCGAACTCCTCCAGGAAGAACCGCTTGCCGTGGACGAGCTGGCGGGCCAGCGCCTCACCGCCCGGCAGGTTGCCGTCGGCCTCCACCCACATGCCGCCGACGGGCGCCCACTGCCCCGCCTTGGTGGCGTCGCGCATCCGCTGGAAGATCTCCGGGTAGCGGTCGCGCACCCAGGCGTACTGCTGCGCCTGCGAGCAGGAGAACACCAGCTCGGGGTAGTCCTTGGCGAGCGCGGTCACGTTGGCGAAGGTCCGCGCGGTCTTGCGCTGGGTCTCGCGGATCGGCCACAGCCAGGCGCTGTCGATGTGCGCGTGGCCGGTGGCGGAGATGGTGTGCGCGCTCGCGTTCGCGCGGTGGGCGAGCACCTCGGTCAGCGTCGCGCGGGCCCGCGCGGCGGTGCCGGCGACGTCATGGACGTCCAGCTCGTCCAGCATGGTCTCGAGCGCGCGCAGGATCTCGTGGCGGCGCGGGTCGTCCGTGGACAGCTCGTGCATCAGCTCCGCCAGCACCTCGACGTCGAGCCGCAGGTGCCAGACGTCCTCGTCGAGCACGGCGAGGTCGGCGCCGCCGAACCGGTAGAGCGGCTCGTCGCCGGCGGTCGCCACGTCACCCAGGGACGTCGGGACGAACCCGTCGCCGAGGATGTCGGGGTTGGCGGCCATCTCGACGAGCAGGCCGACCCGCTCCCCGCCGTCCACGGCGTCGCCGACCGCGACGTACTGGTTCAGCGGCTCGATGCCCTTGATCGGCCGCCCGCCGAGGTCGTGCACGAGCCCCTCGGCCTGGAACCCGGGCCCGCGGTGGCTGAACCCCAGGTCGAAGACGGCCTCGACGCGGCGGCCCGCCCACTCCGCCGGCACGGTCGCGGTGGCGCGCAGCCAGCTCGTCGCCCAGGCGCGGCCCCAGCGGTCGCCGGGCGCGAACGGGACGTACGCGGCGGTGAGGGCCTCGGCGACCGGCACCGGCTCGCCGGGAACGTGCCAGACCTCGATCGTCATCGGCCGCCGCTCGGCGTACGTCGCGGGCACGATGCGTTCTCGCACCGCCCGGTCCAGCCGGTCCTCGACCTGCCTGCGATCGTCGTGCATCAGCGATCCGCCTTCCCGCGTAGGTACCCGAGATGAGGAGAGTCCGTCTCGTAGCGTTCGAGGAGCCGTCGTGCCACCGTCACCGAGTCGACCAGCGGATGGGTCGCCAGCGCGCGCAGCGCGGCGGCGCGCGAACCGGTGGTGGCGGCCTCCAGAACCGCGCGGTCCACCGCCTTGACCGTGGTCACCAGGCCCAGCGCGTGGCCGGTGAGCGGATCGGCGGTGACGGGCCGCGCGCCGTTGCCGTCGACGAGGCAGGGCACCTCGACCACCGCGTCGTCGTCCAGGCCGGTGAGGGTGCCGCGGTTGCGCACGTTGAGGATCAGGGTGGTGCGCTCGTCGTGGGCGATCGCGCGCATGAGCGCGAGGGCGACCTTCTCGTATCCCCCGGACTCCAGGTCGGCGGCCGCGCGCTCACCGGCGCCCGCCGCCTCGCGGTTCTCGGCCATGTAGGTGGACTCGCGCGACCGCTTCGTGGCCTCCCACGTCTCGAGCGCGGAGCCGGGTGCGCCCACGGGGCGCGCGTAGAAGTCGCGCTGCTGCTCGAGCACCAGGGCGCCGCGGTTGCGCTCCGCGGCGCGCATCGCCGCGACCGCGTCGCGGTTGAAGTCGTAGTAGTGCAGGTACTCGTTCGGGATCGCGCCGATCGCGCGCAGCCATTCGGCGCCGAACAGCCGCCCCTCCTCGAAGGAGGTGAGCGCCGCCTCGTCCGCCAAAAGGTCCGGGAGCACGTCACGGCCGCCGACGCGGACGGCTCGCAGCCAGCCGAGGTGGTTGAGGCCCGCGTAGTCGAACCAGGCGCTCTGCGGGTCGACGCCGAGCGCGGCGGCGACGCGCCGGCCGAGCCCGACCGGCGTGTCACAGATGCCGATCACCCGGTCGCCGAGGTGCCGGGACATCGCCTCGGTCACCAGGCCCGCCGGGTTGGTGAAGTTGATGACCCAGGCGTCCGGCGCGACCGCGGCGACCCGCTGGGCGATCCGTACCGCGACCGGGACGGTGCGAAGGCCGTAGGCGATGCCGCCCGCGCCGACCGTCTCCTGGCCCAGGACGCCCTCCTCGAGGGCGATGCGCTCGTCGGCGACCCGCCCCTCCGTCCCGCCGACGCGGATCGCGGAGAAGACGAAGTCGGTGCCGGTCAGGGCCTCGTCGAGGTCGGTGGTCGCCGTCACCGACGGGGCGTCCGGAACACCGGCCGCCTGGTCCGCCAGCACCCGGCGGATCACCGCGGTACGGGCCGGATCGAGGTCGTGCAGGACCACCTCGGTGACGCGGTCCTTGCCCTGGTCGGCCAGGAGGGCCCGGTAGACGAGCGGGACGCGGAACCCGCCTCCGCCCAGGACGGTCAGCCTCATGCTCGGATCACCATGAAAGCACGGTAGCGCGCGCACGACCGGCCTCCACCCTCACGCGGGCGGCCGCCCGCCGCGATCCCGCGCCCGGCGACCGCCGTCGCCGCGCGATCGGTCAGCAGGGCCGGTTCGTACCCCCGCGTCCGGGGCTCATCGCCGTACGCTGCGCGGGCGCATGTCGGTCCACACCTGTTCGACGTGGGCCAGGCACTCCGCCCTGGTCCCGCCGAAGCCCGCCGCGTGCCAGCCGGCCGGCAGCGGCGCGTGTTCGGCCCAGATCGAGTACTGCTCCTCGTCGTTCACCACGACCACGTACCTCAGGGCCGGCTCGTCGGGTTCGCTCACGGGAAGGCTCCTTCTCCTGATGGCTTCTCCTGACGGCGGGCCCCGCGCACGAGGTCGCCGACGCTCTGCTCCGGATCCTCGACGGCCGCCGTGAGCACGGCGCGGAACCGTTCCCCGAGCGCCCGGGCGGTCTCCCGCTCGAACAGGCCGGTGCGGTACTCCAGCCGGGCCGAAAGGCGGCCCCGCGCGCTCGTGAGGTTCAGCGACAGATCGAACTTGGCCGTCGACGTCTCGCCGACCGTCATGCGGACCCGGCAGCGGGGCAGCGCGAGTCCGGCCGATCCTCTCTCGTGGTGGCCGAACATCAGCTGGAAGATCGGGTGGTACGCCGGGTCGCGCGGAGGGTTCAGCTCCTCGACGAGCCTGTCGAACGGCAGGTCGTGGTGGGCGAACGCGGCCCTGCTCTCGTCGCGCGCCCGCTCCACGAGCTCCCGGAAGGCGGGCGCGTCGGAGAGCTCGAAGCGCTGGACGACCACGTTGCCGAAGGGACCGATCAGGTGCCGCAGGCTCTCCCTCGGCCGGCTGATCACCGGTGAGCCGACGACGACCTCCGGACCCGCACCGTGCCCGCGCACCAGGACCAGGAACGCCGCGAGCAGCACCGCGAACGGCGTCGCGCCGCAGGCCCTGGCCAGTTCGCCGACCCGCCGGGCCACCTCCGGCGCGACGGCGAACTCCAGATGGCCACCGGCAAGGTCCAGCGTGGCCGGACGCGGGTGATCGGTGCGCAGGGCGGACCGTACGGGCGCGCCCGCGAGCCGGTTCAGGAAGTGGTCCAGCGCCCGCAGCGTCGGCTCGTCGTCGAGCCCGGCGGCCTGCCCGGCGGCGAAGTCGGCGTACTGTTCGGTCAGCGGCGGAAGCTCCGGTTCTCCCCCGGTCAGCCAGGCGCCGTAGCAGGCCGACAGCTCGCGTTCGAGAAGGTCGAGCGACCAGCCGTCGCAGGCGATGTGATGGAGCGTGAGGCAGAGCCGGTGCCGGTCCGGCGCCAGTCGCAGGAGCAGCGCCCGGATCATCGGGTCCACGGTGAGGTCGAAGGGCCGCCGGGCCTCCCGCGCCACGAGCCGGTCCGCCTCGGCGTCCCGCGCGGGGGCCTCGACCGCGATCCGCACCGGTTCCGCGGGGCGGACGAACTGCCGGGGAACGCCGGAGACCGTCCGGTACACGGTGCGCAGCACCTCATGCCTGCGGACGACCTCGCTCAACGCCCGTTCGAGCACCGCGGCGTCCAGCGGGCCGTCGATCCGGTAGACCAGCGGCACGACGTAGGCGGAGCTCGCGGGGTGGAACCGGTCCAGTATCCACAGCCGTCGCTGCGCGTGGGAGAGAGGATGGCCGCGTGCGGCGACGCGCTCCCTGAGCCGCCGGCCCAGCAGGGCCCGGCGGGCGGCGGGAGAGGACGGTACGCCGGTCACCGTCCGCCTTCGTCGTCGGCCGGCTCGCGCAGGAGCGCGTCCACCTCGTCGTCGGACAGCTCCTCCAGCCGGGCGAGCAGCCGCCGGTCGTCCTCGGCGTCCGGGCGGCGCGGGCCGGCCGGCGGCGCCGTTCCCCGCGTCTCGGCCACCCCGGCGGCCAGCCGGGAGACCGTCGGGTCGTCCATGAAGTCGCGCAGCGCGACGTTCGCCGCGTACGTGTGGTTGGTGCGGGACACGAGTCGCATGGCCAGCAGCGAATGGCCGCCGAGGGCGAAGAAGTCGTCGGTGACGGCCACTTCGGCGAGACCGAGCATCTGCGCGGTCAGCGCGGCCAGCTCGCGTTCGAGGTCGGTACGCGGTGGTACGGCGCCGCCCGCGGGCCCGTCGTCGGGGACCGGAGGCAGCGCGGACCGGTCCACCTTCCCCCTCCGCGTCACCGGCAGGGACGGCGACACCACGAACACGGACGGGACCATCCAGGGCGGAAGCCTGGCCATGAGGAACTCCCGCAGCCCGCCCGGCGGGCGGGCGTCCGCGACCGGTACCACGTGGGCCACCAGCCGGCGGCCGGACGGGGTCTCGTCCGTGACCACCACCGCCCGCCCGACCTGCGGGTGCAGGGTCAGCGCCGCCTCCACCTCGCCCGGCTCGATGCGGTATCCCCGGACCTTCACCTGGTCGTCGGCCCGGCCGAGGAACTCGATCGTCCCGTCCGCGCGGTACCGGACCACGTCTCCCGTGCGGTACATCCGCGAGCCGTCCCCGGCGAAGGGGTCGGGCGGGAAACGCTCGGCCGTGAGCGCCGGCCGGTCCGCGTACCCCCGCGCCACCCCCGGGCCGCCGACGAACAGCTCGCCCGGTGTTCCCGCCCCGACGGGCCGCAGCCGCTCATCCAGCACGTAGGCCGAGGTGTTCGCGATGGGACGGCCGACCGGGATCGAACGGGCGTCCCCGGGCACCGACTCGACCGGCTCGCACAGCGCCACGGTCGTGGCCTCGGTCGGCCCGTAGGCGTTCAGGATGCGCTCCGGCCGGTTCTCCGGCGCGCTTCCGGCCAGCTCACGGGCGCGCGCCACGTTGAGCACGTCCCCGCCGACCAGCAGGTTCGTCAGCCCGGCGAAATCGCCGGGATGGTCCGTGGCCACCTCGGTGAACAGCGCCGAGGTCAGGAGAAGGGTCGTGACCCGCGCGGCGCGGAGCTCGCGCCCCAGCCCGCCGTCGGTCAGGGACACGCCGGCCGGGATCACGCAGAGCGTGCCGCCGTTCAGCAGAGCGCCCCAGACCTCGAAGGTGAACGCGTCGAACGAGGGGTCGGACACCTGAGCGACGCGTTCGCCGGGGCCGAAGGCGACGTAGTCGGTCTCGCGGACCAGCCGCAGGACCGAACGGTGTTCGATCATGACCCCTTTGGGCCGGCCCGTCGACCCGGAGGTGAACAGCACGCAGGCCAGGTTCCGTGCCGCCACCTCCAGGGGCGGCGCGGCCGGAGGGGCGGCGGCGATCTCGCCGGCCACCCGGTCCAGGCACAGGGCCTCCGCCGGGGCTCCGCCGAGGCGACCGAGGTGGTCCGCCCGGGTCACCACGATCGGCTCGCCGACGTCGGCGAGCATCGAGCTCAGCCGCTCGGCGGGGCACCGCGGGTCGGCCGGCAGGTACGCGCCCCCGGC
>NZ_JBHLZP010000211.1:0-13208 GCF_042429965.1 Actinoallomurus acaciae | reverse complement strand
GGGCGTGGTCAGCAGCGGCTCGGGCAGCCAGGGACCGACGTAGGTCTCCCGGCGGCGGCGATGCGTACGCATCCGGGTGAGCGCCTGCCGGGTGGCGATGCGCACCAGGTACGCGCGCCGGTTGTGCACCGTGTCCAGATCGACGTCCGCCCATTTCAGCCAGGTCTCCTGCAGGACGTCTTCGGTGTCGGTGATGGAGCCGAGCATCTCGTACGCGACGGTGAACAGCAGCTTGCGGTGGGCGACGAACGCCTCGGTGGCGGGGTCCCGGCGGGCGTCGTCGCTCACGCCCGCTCCGGATGCCGCGTCGTTGTCTGCCACCGGTGGCTCCTCATCTCGTCACTCTCGCATGTCACGCCCGCTGGACGCCGGGCGCCCCCGGGGACGAGACATCACATCACGGCGGGTCGACGGCGGCCGTGTTCTTATGGCGCACGTCACACGCCCGAGCCGTCACAAAGAGCGCGGCACCGGCACCTCGTGTACGAACCAGCGCGTCTCCCGCGCCCCCACGCGAGACACGCTCAACCCTCATCAGGAGACAGCTCATGAACCTCGCCCTGTGGATCTGCGCAGGCCTGCTGGCCGTGGTGGCCCTGACCGGCGGAATCAGCAAGACGTTCGTGCCCAGGGAGAAACTGGCCGCGGCCCCGGGCGGGGGATGGACCGAAGACACCCGCGCCGGCTTCGTCAAGGCCCTCGGCGCCCTCGAGATCCTGGCCGCGGTGGGCCTGATCCTGCCCGCCGTGGTCGACATCGCACCGGTCATGGTGCCGGTGACCGCTCTCTGCTGGATCCTGCTGATGATCGGCGCGATGATCACTCACGGCCGGCGCGGCGAGTTCCAGTTCGTGATCTTGAACTTGGCCTATCTCCTGCTTGCGGCGTTCATCGCGTGGGGCCGCTTCGGCCCCGGCTCCTTCACCGGCTGAACGCCCGTCAGCCCGGCCCGCCGACCTTCGCGTCAGAGGTCGACGGAGAGGCGGGACGACAGCGCGCGGGAGACGCAACAGTACATGCGGCCGGGCGGTGCGCCGATGTCGTCGCGATGCTCCGGCTCCCCGTCGACGACGGCGATCTCGCAACTGCCGCAGACCCCTTCGCGGCAGCCGGACGGTATCGGATACCCCGCGTGGTGCAACGCGTCCAGCACGGACTCTTCCGCGCCGACCTGTACGCGTTGTCCTGATCGGACGCAGTGCACCTCGAACGGCCGGTCGGGCGCGAACTCCTTGACCGTCGGCCGGAAACGCTCGAGGTGCAGCCGCTGCCCGGAGAACACCGCCTCGGCCGCGTCGAGCATCGACGCGGGACCACAGCAGTACACCAGCGCGCGAGGGCTCAACTCGGCCGCCAGCGGGGCCAGGTCCGGCCTGCCGTTCTCCTCGGTGGCGTAGACGCGCACCCGATCGCCGTAGCCGGTCCGGAGCTCGTCGGCGAACGGCATGGTGGCCACCGTCCTGCCCACGTACACCAAGGTCGCGGAGGCTCCCGCCGCGACCGCCGCGGCCAGCATCGGCACGATGGGGGTGATGCCGATCCCCCCGGCGAGGAACAGGTATTCCGGCGCGGGCAGCAGGGGAAAGTTGTTGCGAGGTCTCGAGACGTCGAGCGTGCGGCCCGTTCGCAGGAACAGGTGGACGTACTCCGAGCCGCCCCGGCTGAGCCGGTCGTGCCGGACGACGACACGGTAGCGGTCGCGATCGGCCGGGCTCCCGCACAGGGAGTACTGCCGGATCAGCCAGTTGGGCAGTGCCAGGTCGACGTGCGCGCCCGGTTCCCAGGGGGCCAGCGGGCCCTCGGCGCCGCGCAGGATGAGCGAGACGACGCCCTCGGCGATCGGCTCCGCCTGTTCGAGAACCGTTCGTTGCATGACCGGTTGCATGACCGACCGCCTCAGTACAGCTGCCGGTAGCCGGCTTCGAGCATCTTCTCCAGCATCGCCGGATCGACGTCGAGCCCCATCTGGTCGGCGGAGATCTCGCCCACGGACGGTATCTCCTCGGCCAGAGCCCGACTCGCGGGATCCCACAGCCGGGACCGGATCAGCGCGCGTCCGCAGTGGAAGAAGATCTCCGCCACCTCCACGACGAGTGCCAGCTCCGCCTCCTTGCCCTCGGTCCGCATCCGGGCGAGCACGTCCGGCTCGTCGGTGGGATACGCGTGACCGTTGACACGCAACACCTCCCGTACCCCGGGGATGACGAACATCAGCCCGATCCCGTCGTTCTCGGCGAGATTGCGGAACGAGTCGGCGAGTTTGTTGCCCGGCCGGTCGGGAATCGCGAGCGTGCGCTCGTCGAGCACCTTGACGAATCCCGGGTAGTCGCCGCGCGGTGAGCAGTCGGGCAGGCCGGTCGCATCCGACGTGGCCATCGCCAGGAACGGGGAATGGGCGATGAAGCGGCGGAAATGCCGGTCGACGCGGTCGTGGACCTTGGCCTTGATCATGGCCTCGGGCTCCCCGAGCCGGGCGCGGACCTCCGCGAAGGAAACTCGGCGTGGGCGAGTCTCGCTGACGATATTCCTGCTGGTCATGGCACAATTATGAGCAATCATTCGGTTTGTGCGCTACTCGCTTTCGCGCCGGTTCGCAGGGGGTGTCATGACGTCGGAGCAGCGCCGGCTTCAGCCACGTAAACAGCCGCGCCAGGTCCGGGCCGAGCTGACCCGGCAGCGCATCCTCACCGCCGCTGCTCACATTTTCGCCGAGTACGGCTACGCCGCGGGCACCACGAACCGGATCGCCGAGCGGGCGCGGGTCTCGATCGGCTCGCTGTATCAGTACTATCCGAACAAGGACGCCATCCTGGCCGAGCTGCTGACCCGCCACCTCGACGGCGACAGGTCCGCCGCGACACTTCGTCGGCACAAAGATCTGCCGGAGCCGCTCGAGGACGTCATCCGGCTGTTCGTGCGCGTGGTGATCGAGAACCATCTCGACGACCCGCAGCTGCTGCGGATCATGATCGAGCAGGCGCCCCGCTCCGGCGAGTTGCTGGAGAGGGTCACCCGGCAGGAGTGGGAGATGATCGGTGACCTGCGGGATCTGTTCGAGCGCCACCCGGAGGTCCGGGTCCGGGACAAGGACACGGCCGCCCGGCTCGTGGCGTCCACCGTGGAGCTGGCCGTGCACCAGCTCGTCGCCGCGCCCGGCTCCATCGACACCACCCGGTTGGAGAACGAGCTCGTGGCGATGATCACCGGCTACCTCCGTACGAGCCGGTGAACTAGCGACGGCGTTCCAGGTGGACGACGGTGCTGGCGTACTCGCCTCGGGGCAGGTCCAGCGGCAGGCCGTGATGGGTCAGTACGCCCGCGTCGTACTCCGCGCCGGTGCTCGTGTCGCGGTAGCGGGCGGTCCGCGGCAGGCCGGCCAGTGGCAGCGGCGGCACGCCGAAGCCCATCCGCGGTGTCTCGCGGAAGGCGAACACCACGACGTCGCGGTCGGCGAACTGCAGCGCGCACAGCCCCTCGGCGTCCGGCGGGCGCAGCCGGTACAGCCGGCCGTGCTGCACGAGCGGGCGGATCCGCTTGTACAGCGCGACGAGTGAGGCCGCCTCGCGGCGCTCGTCGTCGGACCAGGCGGCCAGGTCGCCGCCCAGCCCGAGCACGCCGGTCATCGCCACGTGGAAGCGGAACGCGAGCGGCGTCCGGCGCCCGGTGACGGTGTTCGGGCTGTCGGTCACCCACGCCTCCAGCACGCCGGGCGGGTAGAGCTGGGTGAAGCCGTGCTGGATGCGGAGCCGGTCGGCGGCGTCGGTGTTGTCCGAGGCCCAGACCTGGTCGGTCCGCGCGAGCATGGCCAGGTCGAGCCGGCCTCCGCCGCCGCTGCACGACTCGATGCGCAGGTCCGGCCAGGCGTCGCGCAGCCGGTCCATGACCAGGTGGACGCCGCGCGTGTGCTCGATCCACAGCCGGTCCGGGTCCGCCGCCCCCGGCTCGCCGGCCTCGCTGAACGTCCGGTTCATGTCCCACTTGAGGAACACGGCGCCGGTGTCGCGTACGAGCCGGTGCAGCCACTCGCCCGCCCACGCGCGCACGTCGTCGCGGCCGAAGTTGAGCACGAGCTGGTTCCGCAGCTCGGTACGGGCGCGGTGCGGCTGGTGCAGCACCCGGTCGGGGTGCGCCCGGTACAGGTCGCTGTCGGGGTTGACCATCTCCGGCTCGACCCAGATCCCGAACCCCATGCCGAGCGAGCGCACGTGCTCGGCCAGCGGCGCGAACCCGTCGGGGAACAGCTCGGCGTTGACCCGCCAGTCGCCGAGGCCGGCCCGGTCGTCCCGGTACGGCCGGAACCAGCCGTCGTCCACGACGAACAGCTCCGCGCCCAGCTCGGCCGCCCGGGTGGCCAGCGCCGACTGCCGGGCGACGTCGATGTCGAAGAACGTCGCCTCCCAGGAGTTGTACAGGACCGGGCGCGTCTCCTCCGGGCGCGGCAGGACGTGCCGCCGTACGTGGGCGTGCCAGGCGCGGCTCGCGGCGCCGAACCCGCCGGTGGTGAACATCCCGGCGCTGACCGGGGTCTCCAGCCGCTCGCCGGGCGCGAGCCGCCAGGAGATCCCGTCGTGCCCGAACCCGGTGGAGACCGACAGCCGCCGAAGCGGCGTGCGCTGCACGGTCATGCGCCACGAGCCGCTCCACGCGAGCGCGACGCTCCACACCTCCCCGTGCGACTCGCCGGCCGTGCCGTCGTCGGTCATGACCCAGGGGTTGGCGTGGTGGCTGGTGATGCCCCGGCGGCTGGTGAAGACCGTCTCGCCGGCCGCCGCGACCTCTCGCCGCAGCCGGGTCTCGGCGCCCCACATGCCCGTGACGTGGGACAGCCGGTAGTCGTCGCGGTGCGGCAGCACCCAGGAGGCCGCGTCGAACCGCAGCACCTCGATCGGTTCGGCGTCGCCGAGGTTGGTCAGCGACGCCGAGCGTTCGATCACGTCGGTCCCCGGCCGCAGGCGGTAGCGCAGGGCCACCTCCAGCGGGTAGTGCCGGTCGCGCAGCCGGATGGTCAGCCCGTCGTCGGCGGCCTCGTCGCCGACGGGTTCGAGGTCGAGGCCGCGCGCGCCGTCGGCGAACCGGACCTGCAACGAGGGCACGCCGTACCGCACGCCGCCGTCCCAGGCGTACTCCTCGGTGCCGTCGTAGCGGGCCTCGAAGCTGGTGCTGCCCCGCTGCCGGGCCCCGGACTCGGCCCGCACCGGCAGGGCGGCGGCCTCCGCGTCGGTGAGGGCGGCGCCCCAGTGGACGTGCGCCAGGCGTCCGTCGGTGAGCCGCAGGGCGTACGTGGTGTTCGGCGTGTGCAGGATCCACGTCGCGGTGTCCGCGTCGAAGCCGGTCCCCGTGGGCCGGAGTGCCGTCACTGCCCCTCCTGGTCGATCGCGTACGAGCACAGGTCGCCCGTGGCCAGGCCGAGCCCGGGTGCACCGTTTCTCCATGAAAAGACGTTCCATGTCAAGGTTCGAAGTCTTGACATGGAATGACATTCCACACGACGCTGAGCGCCCCGGACCCGGCCCACAGGAGGTCGTTCATGGTTCAGCGCGATGGGCGGGCGGCCGTGCGGCGGCGTGTCGCACCGGTCGTCCTGGTGACGGTCATGCTCGGGACGTTCGTGGCGTACCGGCCGTCCACGGCGGGCGGTCAGACGCCTCCCGGCACCGACCCCGGCAAGACCGCGACGCCGGTGCCGAACGCCGGCTTCGACGCCGGCGACCGCGCCGGCCATCCGATCGGCTGGTCCGTCGAGGGCGACGAGGCCGGCGCGAACATCGTCAACCTGTCCGCGTACCGCACGGCCGGGCTCGGCTCCCTGGAGGTCGACGACCGGGGTGACGCGGTCACCGTCTCCAGCGACCGGATCGTCGCGGCCGCGGGCCGGGAGTACCGGCTGTCCGCCAAGGTCAAGGGCAAGAGCGGCAAGCCGGCCGCGCTCTCGCTCGACTTCACCGGCTTCGACGGCACGGACCTGGGCGACCACGTCGCCGCCCCGGAGCCGGGCACGGACTGGCGGACCGTCACCGTCTCCGGCGTCGCGCCGGCCGGCACGGCGAACGTGACCGT
Organism: Actinoallomurus acaciae; assembly: GCF_042429965.1. NCBI lineage: Bacteria > Bacillati > Actinomycetota > Actinomycetes > Streptosporangiales > Thermomonosporaceae > Actinoallomurus > Actinoallomurus acaciae. Next base: position 7,151 of record NZ_JBHLZP010000211.1, on the reverse strand, counting down.
GCGCATCGCCGCCGGGGACGAGGGCGTCTCGTACTGGGACGAGGTGAACCTCGCCGAGGCGCCGCAGGCGTACGACCCGGACCTCGGCTCGGCGCGGGAGCTCTTCCTCGACGACTACCGGATCGCCTCGTCCAAGGACGTCGGCCGGGTCGTGCACCCGGCGAAGAAGCTGCCCGAGCCCGTCATCCGGCCCGACCATCCCTGGGAGTCGTCGGCCTACACCTACGGCTCGGTGTTCAAGATCGGAGGTGTCTACCGGCTCTGGTACGACTGCAACAACGACGTCGCGCCCGGCTACTACCTGTGTTACGCCGAGAGTCGCGACGGCAGGAAGTGGACCAAACCGCTGGGCCGGGGGAGCGTCGGCTACAAGGACATCCCGGCGTCCAGGACCAACATCGTCATCGCCGGCGGCGGCACCGTCGCGTACAACCCGGACGCGGCGCCGGACCGCCGCTTCGCGCTGATGCAGTTCCACAGCGGCGTCGTCGGCCAGACACTCGGCTACTACGTGTACTTCTCCAAGGACGGTTACCACTGGACCCCGGGCGAGGACGGGCCCGCGCTGCTCGACGGCGACGTCTCGCAGGTGACCTGGGACCCGCGCACGAAGCGGTACATCGCCACCATCAAGAAGCGGATGTTCACCTCGCGCACGCCCGGCATCTACGACCGTGCGGCGTTCGTCTCGACCAGCACGGACTTCCTCACCTGGAGCACGCCGCGGCTCGCGGTGGCCGGCGACTACGCCGACGACGGCGCGGCCGAGGCGCTGAACGGGCTGGAGGGGCAGATCTACGGCATGCCGGTGCTGCCGTACGAGAGCACCTACATCGGCATCCCCTGGGTCTTCCTGACCACCGACTACACCACCGGATCCCAGTCGTCGGCCGGCGCCGGACCGGTGCTGCCGCAGGTCGCCTCCTCGCGTGACCTGACCGACTGGAGCCGTCCCGTGCGCGACCCCGTCCTGCGGCCCGGCGACCCCGGGGCCTGGGACGACGGCGCGCTCTACACCTCCTCCAACGCGCTGGTGACCGACAAGACGATCACCATGTACTACGGCGCGTTCAACGCCGGGCACGGCGGTCAGGACCAGACCGTGCCCGACCCCGACCCCTACGTCGGCCAGACCGGCATGGCGACGTGGCGGCGCGACGGCTTCGTCTCGCTGACCAACGCCTCCACGCCGGGCACCGGCGAGCCGGGCGAGCTCACCACCAAGCCGGTCGTCTTCCACGGCGACGCGCTCAAGGTGAACGCCGTCGTGCACTCTCGCGGCTCGCTCACCGTCGAGGTGCTCGACGCCGCGACCGGCACCCCCATCCCCGGCTACACCGAGGGTGACGCGTCGCCGGTCACGGGCGACCGGTACGCGGCGACGGTGCGTTGGAAGGGCGGCCGGACGCTCGCGTCGCTGTCCGGCCGGCAGGTGCGGTTCCGGTTCCATCTGACCGGAACGGACCTGTACTCCTACTGGGTGCCGTCGGCCTGACCGGAGGGGAAACCCTCTGATCGGCCACGATGCCCCCTTGACGTGGGGGACTCCGCACCCTCATTGTGTACGTGAAATTTCGTTCCATGTCGGCGCGGATCCCCCGGTTCCCCCATGACCAGACCGACTTTGCGAGGTTGCGATGGCAAGACGGTTCAGATACGGCGCCTTCGGCGTCACCGTTCTCGCGGCCGTGTCGGCCGCCGCTTGCACCGGTCCGGCGTCGGACTCCGGCACCGGCGGCGCGTCCGGTAAGAGCGCCCTCAACGTCTACCTCTATCAGGAACCGGCCGGGATCTTCAGTCCGCTGGCCCCCTCCAGCGGCCCGGACAACCAGGTGATGTCCTTCCTCGACGAGGGACTGCTGGCCGTCGACCCGAACTACCGGCTCCAGCCGCAGCTCGCCAAGAGCTACGACGTCTCCCGCGACGCCAGGACCTTCACCTTCCACCTGCGCCCGGGGCTCAAGTGGAGCGACGGGAAGCCGTTCACCTCCCAGGACGTGCTGTTCAGCTACCGGCTGCTGGCCGACCCGAAGAGCACCAGCGCCACGGCGGGCAGCTATGCCGCCGTCGCGGGCGTCGGCGACTTCGTGTCCGGCAAGGCCAAGACCATCTCCGGCTTCAGCGCGCCGGACGACGACACCTTCGTCATCAAGGCGGCCAAGCCCGACATCGGGTTGCTCGCCCAGATCGGCACCGCGTACGTCATGCCCGAGCACATCCTCGGCGACGTGCCGGTCGCCCAGGTCGCCAAGAACGCCTACTTCCGCGCGCCGACGGCGACGCTCGGGCCGTACCGGTTCGTGGACTACAAGACCAACCAGTACGTCCATGTCACCGCCAATCCGGGATACCCCTCGCCGGCGAAGATCAAGGACGTCTACCTCAAGCCGATGACCTCGGACGTGGCGACCGCCCAGCTCGGCAACGGGGGCATGGACATCGCGTCGTTCTCCCCGGCCGACCTCAAGACCGTGCAGGGCTTCAACGACGTCGACGTCCAGGAGAAGCCCGGTGCCGGGTTCGTCCGCATCGCGCTCAACCAGACCAAGTCCTACTTCAAGGACGTCCGCGTGCGCCAGGCGTTCCTGTACGCCATCGACCGCAAGGCGCTCGTCGACAAGGTGCTCGGCGGCAAGGCCACCGTGCAGAACTCCGACTTCTTCGCCGGCAACACCCCGGCCGGGATCAACGAGTACGGCTACGACCCGCAGAAGGCCAAGTCGCTGCTCGCCGCGGCCGGCTGGGACCCGAACCGCACGGTCGAACTGCAGTGGGTGCCCGGCCAGCGCGACCGCGACGCGACCACCACGATCGTGCAGAGCCAGCTCGCCGCGGTCGGCGTGAAGGTCAAGCTCAAGCAGGTCCAGGCCGCGCAGATCTCGCCGACCTACGACAAGAAGTCCTACGACATGACGCTCTACGGCGGCGGCAACTACGCGGTCGACTCCTGGAACGTCAACGTGATCACCGCCTGCGACCAGCAGTACCCCAAGGGCGGCAACATCGTCTGGTTCTGCGACAAGAAGCTGGACGAGCAGATGACCAAGGCCAACGGCACCGCCGACGCCACGCGGCGCAAGGCGCTGTACGACCAGGCCGTACTGGAGGAGAACTCCCAGGCCGACCTGATGTGGCTCTACGACCCGACGGGTCTGTGGGCGGTGAACAAGCGGATCAAGGGATTCCAGGCGCCCGGCTCGCAGGACAGCGCCTTCTGGAACCCGGCCGGCTGGTCCCTGTGACACCGGTGCCGATCCCGGCCGGCCGCGCGCCGATGACGTCGCGCGGCCTGGCCGTACACCCGAGGGGAGGACGATGGGCGCCTACATCATTCGTCGCCTGCTGATCAACATCCTGGTCTTCTTCCTCATCACCGTCGTGATCTTCTGGCTGGTGCACAAGGCGCCCGGCGACCCGATCGCGATGATGGTGCCGCCGGACCAGCTGAACGCCGGCAGCGCGGCCTTCATCGCCGCCAAGCGGCACGAGCTGGGCCTGGACCAGCCGCTGGTCGTGCAGTACTGGCACTGGCTGACCGACGCCCTCCACGGCGACTTCGGGTACTCCCTGGTCAACGGCCGGTCGGTGACCTCGCTGCTGGGCGAGCGGTTCGGCCCGACGATCGAGCTGATGGGCACCGGCCTGCTGCTGTCGCTGGTGATCGCCTTCCCGCTGGGCATCGTCGCCGCGCTGCGGCGCAACAGCAAGGTCGACTACGCCGCCACCGTGGTCAGCCTCGGCTCGGTGTCGGTCCCCGCGTTCTTCCTGGCGCTGATCGCCATCTACCTCTTCACGGTGAAGTTCCCGGTCCTGCCGTCGTCGGGCATCTCCGACCCGAGCGCCCCGAGCCTGGTCGACTCCCTCCGGCACCTGGTGTTGCCGGCGCTGATCCTGGGATTCGCGAATTCCGGGCCGTACATGCGGTACGTCCGCAGCAGCATGATCACCGAGCTGGGCGCCGACTACGTACGCACCGCCGAGGCCAAGGGCGCGACGCGGAGCCGGGTCGTGGTGCGGCACACACTGCGCAACTCCCTGATCCCGGTGCTCACCTACGTCGCCGCGAACCTGCCGCAGCAGCTCGCCGGCGCGGTCGTCATCGAGCAGGTCTTCGCCTGGCCGGGCATGGGGCAGCTCGCGGTCAGTTCGGTCGGCCGGCACGACTACTCGGTGATCATCGGATTCGCCTTGGTCATCGCGGTGCTGGTGCTGATCTCCAGCCTGCTCGCCGACGTCCTGTACACGCTGGTCGACCCGAGGGTGAGGCTCGGATGAGCGCGATCGAGCTGGAGGCGCCGGCGGCCGAGGCCGCGGGCCGGCCGCTGGGCCGGCGGGCGCCGCGCCGGCACGCGCGGTCACCGACCCGATCCAGTCCTCGGGGTGGTACGGGTCGGCCGGCGCGGCGTCGCCGCGAAGCCGCTCGATGCGGCCCGCGCCCCGGTAGAACGAACGCGGCATGTTGGCGGAGAGCATGAGAGGTCGCACGGGCCCATCCTCCTACGCCCCTCGGGGACGGGGATACTGGCGCCGTGACGGATGACGGTGACGAGCCGCTCGCCGGTGGCCGGATGACGCGGGGCGTCCTGCGCCGTGGCGGGCGGGTGCTGCGTCCCCTGGGCCCGTGGTCGGAGGCGGTCCACGAGTACCTCCGTCATCTGGAGAGCGTGGGCTTCCCCGGCGCTCCCCGCGTCCTCGGCGTCGAGGGGGACCGCGAGGTCCTGACCTACCTGGACGGCGAGGTGGCCGCCGATCCCGCCTGGCAGCCGGGCCGCGGGCATCGCCTCCCCGCGCACGCCCGCGGCGACGAGGCGCTCATCGGCGCCGGACGGCTCATCCGCGACCTCCACGAGGCGTCGCGGGGGTTCCGCCCGCGACGTACCGCCTACCGGTTCCACCCGTGCCCGCCTCGCCCCGGCCAGATCATCTCCCATGGCGACCTCGGCCCCTGGAACACGGTCTACCGCGACGGGCTGCCGGCGGCGTTCATCGACTTCGACGGCGCCGGGCCGGTCGATCCCGTGGACGAGCTGGCCGCGGCCGCGTGGGCCTTCGTGCCCCTGACGCCCGATCGGCGCCTGCGCGAGGCCGGATTCGACCCGCTCCCCGACCTGCCACGCCGGCTGCGCCTGTTCGTGGACGCCTACGGGCCGCCCGACGGCCCCGCCGTCTTGCCCGCCCTGCGACGCAGCGTTCTGGCCGGCGCGGAGCGCATCGCCACCTGGCCGCTGTCCGCGGCCGACACGGCCGCGTCCCTGGAGTACCTGGCGGGCGAGCTCCGCTGGCTCCACGCCGTGACCCCCGCCCTCGAACGCGCCCTCGGCGGGCCGGGCACCGGCGCGTGAGTTCGGCGTGTCGCATGACGATCAAGGTTGGCCCAGCATTCCCTACCCGTTTCCCCGGCTGCCGCGCGTCGTTGCCGGGCGCTTGAGAGCACTGTCTCGCCCCACCGAGTCGATTTCTGAGGCAGGCTGCCATGACCGGCATCAACCGGCGAAGATTCATGCAACTGGCGGGCGGCACCGCCGCGGCGTCCGCCCTCTCGACGAGCATCGCCCACGCCGCCGAGATCCCCGCCAACCGCCGCACCGGCACGCTGCACGACGTCGAGCACATCGTCGTGCTGATGCAGGAGAACCGCTCCTTCGACCACTACTTCGGCACGCTCCGCGGCGTACGCGGGTTCGGCGACCCGCACCCGGTGACCCTGCCGAGCGGCAGGCCGGTCTGGTACCAGTCCGACGGGACGCGGGACGTCCTGCCCTTCCACCCGGAGGTCGACGACCTCGGCATGGTGTTCCTGCAGGACCTGGACCACAGCTGGAACGGCGGGCACGCCGCGCTGAACCAGGGTCGCTACGACCGGTGGATCCCGGCCAAGACCGCCACGACGATGGCGTACTTCACGCGCGAGGACATCCCGTTCCACTACGCGCTCGCGGACGCGTTCACGATCTGCGACGCCTACCACTGCTCGCTGCTCGGGCCGACCGACCCGAACCGCTACTACCTGTGGAGCGGGTACACCGGCAACGACGGCAGGGGCGGCGGCCCGGTCCTGGGCAACGACGAGCTGGGCTACTCCTGGACGACCTATCCCGAACGGCTTGAGCAGGCCGGGATCTCCTGGAAGATCTACCAGGACGCGGGCGAGGGCCTGGACGCCACCGGCTCGTGGGGCTGGACCCAGGACGCCTACATCGGCAACTACGGCGACAACTCGCTGCTCTACTTCGACCAGTACCGCGGCGCGAAGCCGGGCGACCCGCTGTACGACAAGGCCCGCACCGGCACGAACGCCAAGGGCGGCCAGGACTTCTTCGCGCCCCTCAAGGCCGACGTGACGGGCGGGCGGCTCCCGCAGGTCTCCTGGATCGTCGCGCCCGAGGCGTTCACCGAGCATCCGAACTGGCCCGCCAACTACGGGGCCTGGTACGTGTCGCGGATCCTCGACACGCTGACCGCGGACCCCGACGTGTGGAGCCGCACCGCCCTGTTCATCTGCTACGACGAGAATGACGGCTTCTTCGACCACGTCGTGCCGCCGTACGCGCCCGGGGACCGGGCCCGCTCGACCGTGGACCTCACCGGGGAGCTGTACCGGCCGCCGGCCGGGGACGGGAACGCCGCCGGGCCGTACGGCCTGGGCCAGCGGGTGCCGATGTTCGTCGTGTCGCCGTGGAGCACGGGCGGCTGGGTCGACTCCGAGGTGTTCGACCACACTTCGATCATCCGGTTCATGGAGCGGCGCTTCGGCGTGCGCGAGCCCAACATCTCGCCCTGGCGGCGGGCGGTGTGCGGCGACCTGACCTCGGCGTTCGACTTCGGGCGTACCGCCACGCGGGTGCCCCGGCTCCCCGACACCAGCCGCTACACGCCGCCGGACCGCGACCGGCACGACGACTACGTGCCCGAACTCCCGGCGAAGCCGGCGCTGCCGCGGCAGGAGTCCGGCTCGCGTCCCGCCCGGCCGCTGCCGTACGACCTGTCCGCCGACGGCCGGGTCACCTCCGGCGGCCTGCGGATCGACTTCGCCAGCCGCGGCACGGCCGGGGCGAGCTTCCACGTGACGTCGGCGACGCACGCGGACGGGCCGTGGACGTTCACCGTCGAGGCGGGCCGGCGCCTGTCCGGTGAGTGGACGCCGGGCGCCT
>NZ_JBHLZP010000210.1:0-13303 GCF_042429965.1 Actinoallomurus acaciae | reverse complement strand
GCAGCGGGCAGCGGGCAGCGGGCAGCGGGCAGCGGGCAGCGGGCAGCGGGCAGCGGGCAGCGGGCAGCGGGCAGCGACGGGAGGTTATCCACAACCTGCCCAGCGCACCTTCCGCAACCAACCTGCGGCTTTGGAGAATAGAGATGGGCTGAGCCCCCGGGCGGGAGGGGTCTACGACCCGCCCTGCCCGACTTGGACTCCCGCCCTGTCCGACTCGGACTCCCGCCCTGCCCGGCTCGGACTCCCGCCCTGTTCGACTCGGACTCGGACTCGTGGCGAGACTCGGAGGCATGACGAGGCGGCATCCGCCGACGACGAATCTGGGCGATCCGGTCTGCGGCACTCCGCCCGCACGGCCCTGGATCTGAGACAGACGCGCCGTCCCAAGCTCCCCGCGCGCAGCCCCGGCTGGCGGGCATCCCGACCAGACGGGTCTAAGACGGCCACGCTGAACCCAAGCGTCTCGCCGATCGACTCCGACCGACTGACATCCCACCCAGGCGGCCCTGAGACCGGCCGCCTCGTCCACAACACGCTTACGCCCTGTCAAGGGTCTCCTACCGCGTGCGGACGCCGTACGGCGTCTCTCATCGCGCGGGAGCGGCGCGTTACCGCGGAGCCGTGGCCCGTGGCGATCGCGCGCCGACTCTCCGGCCAAGGTCGCCGGCTGTGACATCCGGCACCGGCCGTGAAACACCGCGCGGGCGCGCCCAATCTCCCCCTGCGAAGGCCAGCCGGTACCCCCAGGGGCCAGGTCGTCCAGGTACGCCTGTCGGCGAACAAGGGCGGCCGGCCACCAACTCCGGCTGGGATCCTTCGATCAATCGGGCGTGTCTCAGCCCTTTGGGCGCGTCCCGGCGGTTTTGGGCGTGTCCCGCCGCCTGGTCTGCGTGGAGCAGGTGTTCCAGGCGGCTTTGCGGCGGTACGGTCGTCTCGCCCGATGTCGGGCGGGACGACCGTACCTTCAGCGTGAGTCGTCTCCAGTCCGAAGCGGCCGTCGATCCTCTCGGGAACGATGGCCCCTCCAGGCCGGAGACGACCCTCGCGGAGTCCGTAGAACCCCCCTACGCGGCCCCGTTCGGGACGGGACCGATTGAACTTCTCGTGGAAGCCCCCGACCGTCCGCACGTGACGGTGGCTCCGCCACATCGCGGTTCACGCGGTGCGACCGGCCGCGGAGAGACGCGGCCGACCGGATGCGTCGCCTTGACGACGGCGACCGGCGATCACTTGGCTCGCCGGCCCGGATCGGGGTGTCTCCGGGTTACTCCGACCGCTGCTGCGGGATCCCCCCCAGCAGAGCGCGGACCTCGGCCTCGCGGTAGCGCCGATGCCCTCCCAGCGTCCGGATTGACGTCAACTTCCCAGCCTTCGCCCAGCGGGTGACGGTCTTGGGGTCGACGCGGAACATCGTCGCCACCTCTGCCGGCGTCAGCAGGGGCTCGGCCTCTGGCGTACGAGCTGACATTTGTGCGGCCTCTCCTCCGTGGACCGATGACAGCGATCCAGCGTTTGATCCTCGCGCGTGCCACTGATGTCTCTTATGGTCTGGATGAACCACTTTGACATCACAAGACGTAACCATGCCACCACTCAGCGCAACAGGCAAGTCCCTGATAGCAACTCTGCGATTTTTGGTGGCTGAGTCACGCTGCGTGATTCTAGCGACACGTATCGTCGCATCGCGCGCTGATTCAGGTAATTGTCCTCAGTTCGCGGATTCAAGAGCTCGTACGACGCGCCAGCGGGCGACGACACGCTTGTGCATCGCGACCGCCAGTTCGGCCTGCCCGGTCTCCATACCCGTGATCGCCGCGGCCACCTCGGCCACGGACTCATCGGCGCGCAGAGCGGCGTCGTCGAGGAGGTGCACGAGCCCTCCGTAGTCGAGTTCGACCAGCGAGTGCGGGTGGAACTCCTCCAGCCAGCGCCCCACCGACTCGACCTCGGCGACGTCGAGGTGATCACCGGCGTGGCGCCGTACGGCGGCCAGCGCGCGGGCGACACGGCGGCGCGCCTGGGCCATCGGCGTGACGTAGATCAGCGTGCGCACGGGCGTCGCGGTCGTCGGGCCGCCGCCGGGGTTGTCGTCGTGGCCGCCGAGTACGAGCCAGCGCTCTTTCGCCACAAAAGGGACGAACCAGGCAAGCGGGACCTGCCACGTGCTCGACAGGATGTGCGGGCTGAGCGTGCCGGACTGCCGCTTCCAGCGGTCGAACGCGCCGTCGGCCTGCTCCGCCACCCGCTGCGGCACGAACATCTCGGCCAGTTGCTCGGACATGCCCTCGCGGAACCGGTCGAAGGCCAGCCACGAGCGCAGCCGCGTCTCCCAGGGGCAGATGTAGGTCACGTCCTCGGCACGCCGCACGTACGCGTCACGGCTCTCCCGGACCGGAGCGACGATCGGCGGCACCGCGATCACGCGTCTCAGCGCATGGGTGTGCTCGACGTCCAGAGCCCCGACACGCCGCGGCCGCTTCTCCGATACGGCATACGCCGCCCAAATGGACTTCTCCGGCTCGGCGAAGGCGTTCAGCGGTTCGTATACCCGGAGGTACGCGGCGTAGGGCAGCACGACCGCATCGTGACACGATCTCGCCGCGAAACGCTCGTCGTCACGCCCGCCGAGACGCTCCTGAGACCTCCGGTCACTCTACGGGACGAGCCCCTCAGGCGATCGTCGTTCCCCCTCCACCGGCTCACCTGCGAACCGTGGGGCGACCGGGTCTCCAGATGACGCCGATCACTGCGGAGCGGGGGGCGGTACGCCTACGCTGATCGTGTCGGACTCATGCTCCCGCCGCTGGTCATCCGTCGTGCGACCCACGACACGCCGCACCGCGGCCGGGTACCGGGTACAACGCTCAACGCCGCCACCGCGGCACCGGGCAGTGTGCGCTCAGAGAGGAGCCACAACGTGACGAAGGTCTTCGGCGTCCCCCACGAACAGGTCGTGTTCTGCCATGACGAGGCGACCGGCCTCAAGGCGATCATCGCCATCTATTCGACCGCGCTGGGTCCCGCGCTCGGCGGAACCCGCTTCTACCCGTACGAATCCGAGGACGAGGCGCTCGCCGACGTGCTGAACCTGTCCAAGGGCATGGCGTACAAGAACGCTCTCGCCGATCTCGACCTCGGCGGCGGCAAAGCGGTCATCATCGGCGATCCCACCGCGATCAAGTCCGAGGGACTTCTCCGCGCGTACGGCCGGTTCGTGCAGTCGCTGCACGGCCGCTACTTCACCGCCTGTGACGTGGGCACGTTCTCCGAGGACATGGATGTGATCGCGCGGGAGTGCTCGTACGTCACGGGCCGTACGCTCGCCCACGGAGGCGCCGGCGACTCGTCCATCCTGACCGCGTTCGGGGTGTTCCAGGGGATGCGTGCCGCGGCCGAGCACGCCTGGGGCGACCCGTCGCTGCGCGGACGCCGTGTCGGCGTCGAGGGCGTCGGCAAGGTCGGCCGCCGCCTGGTCGAGCACCTCGTCGCCGACGGCGCCGAAGTGATCGTCACGGACGTGGTCGAATCCGCGATCGACCGCGTGCGCGCCGAGCATCCCGGGGTCCAGGTCGTCGACGGGCACGCGGCGCTGTCCGGCGCCGAGATCGACGTGTACGCCCCCTGCGCCCTCGGCGGTGCCCTGGACGACGCGACCGTCGAGAGGCTGCGCGCGAAGATCGTGTGCGGCGGCGCCAACAACCAGCTCGCCCACACCGGCATCGAGAAGCAGCTCGCCGACCGCGGTGTGCTCTACGCCCCCGACTACGTCGTGAACTCCGGCGGCGTCATCCAGGTCGCCGACGAGATCGAGGGCTTCGACTTCGACCGGGCGAAGCAGAAGGCCACCGGGATCTTCGACACCACTCGCCGCATCTTCCAGATCGCCGCCGACGAGGGCGTACCCCCGGCCGTGGCCGCCGACCGGCTGGCCGAGCGCCGGATGTCCGAGATCGGCCGCCTGCGCGGCATCTTGGTCAACTCCTGACCCGTTCGCGTCCGGGATCTCCGGTGTGACGGAGATCCCGGACGTGTCACTCCACATCGTCGGCTATCCTCTGCTGAAGCCGCCACCGCGCAGACGACGTACCGAGCCGGGCGCAAAACGGGTACGGTTGTAGCCGTAGCTGGTGCGTGGGGTCTTGTCGCGCCCGGCTGTGGATGCGTAAGCGAGCGTAAGTGGGGCCAACGACGGGTCCCCGACCATCGAGGGGGTCGAGCCAATGGGGCGCGGCCGAGCCAAGGCCAAGCAGGTGAAGGTAGCTCGCCGGCTGAAGTACAACAGCGGCGGGACAGACCTTGACCGTCTGCGCGGCGAGCTGGGCGTCAACCAGAACTCGCAGGATGACCATGACCCCTACGACGATGACTCGTCGTACGAGGACCTCGCAGACCGCTATGCGGACTACGCCGAGGACAACGACGAGAATGACGGCAAGAGTACGGCGAAGTAGCCGTCCCGTTATTTGAGATCGTTCCAGTCACGCACTGAGCCGATCTCAGGGGTCACAGATCGCATGACCGCGAAGCGTTCCCGCCGCCCCGGCGGGAACGCTTCGCGCGTGATCAGACGTTTTGAGCGCGCCGGCGACGGTGGTAGTGCACGGTGACGATGCCGAGCAGTGGCCCCCAGGCCGCCAGCGGCGCGTACGTCATGGTGAACGCGACCGCCTGCCAGCCGTGGACGATCACACCCGTGCCCCGGGTTCCGTTGATCATCCGGCCCAGGCCCAACATGATCAGCGCGTACGGGAAGAGCAGTGTGAGCACCGTCGCACCGAGCCCCGCCGGCACGACCGCGGCGAGCACCGGCACCCGCCGCCCGCCCAGACCGGGAATCCAACGCGGCACCACCTCGCCCCACTCGCTGACCAGCCCGACGGTGAGGTACGCGAGAATCTCGCTGACCACGCTGAGCGCCACGACGTACCACAGGCCGGTGAACAGCACCGGACCGTGACCTCTCGGCGGAGTCGTGGTCCGTTCGAGCAGCGGCGCGTGGAGATTCACGGCGGCGACCCTCCAGACGCATGAGGGCAGCGTGGTCAGCGTGGTGGCGTACGCGGCCAGCACGGCCCAGCGGGGCACGTCCTCCGCCGTCCGCCCGTGCAGCCTCGTCAGGATCGCGCCAGCGGTCATCGGTCCCCTGCCTTCCTTCGGTCCACCCGTGCCGGGGTTCGGATCCGAAGATCGCAGCCGGTGACGGCCGTGCGCCTCACCCGTCCGAGGGGGCCGGGTCGGCCGCGGGAGGGACAACGGGCCGCTCAGGCCGGAGTGTGCGCGCAGTCGGGCACCCGTGGCGCGATTTCACCAAGAATCCTCGTCTAATATGCAATGAAATACACCTTATTAGCGCTATATATTCTCCCAGTCGCCGGAAATTACCTCTCCCCTTCGCTCGATGTATCGGGTTAGGCTTACTCGGAGTAGAGCACTGTAAGGACGTGAGTCAGGGGGAGCGGTGCGGGCACGGTTGGGCTGGGTCGCGGCGATACTGCTGGTCGCGCTCGCCTTCACCGGAGGCCTCGAGTCGATCGACACGGCGCCGACCACCGCACCGAGCAAGATTTCCGCGGGCGACCTCGCCGAAAAGCGTGACGCTCAGGTGCGCGATGACATCGACCTCGGTCATCGGATCGTCGATCGCGACACCCCTGGGCGACCCCGGCTGCTCGCGCTTCCGCCGTCCGCGCAGATCGCCGCGCCGGTGCCGATGAGGGCCGCGCCCCTCGTACTGCCCGACGCCGCGCCGCCCACGATCGTGGAGGGCGGTCCACCGCTCCACCTCGGCGCCCGCACGCCCGAGGCACTCCAGATCTTCCGCTGCTGAGCGGTCCGTAGGGGCAGGCCGGTCGTTGACCGTCACCCCGGTCAACGTAAAATACAGCGAATTGTCCGCTTATACGACTGGCTCTTCGTCCATGAGCGGCGCGACGACGCGCCTGTCTCCGCATCTTTCGTTCATGCCCTACGGATGCACAGAAAGGCTGCGCCATGCAGTCGCTGATCGACAATGCTCGCAAGTTCGCCGAGCGCGCCCACGACCTCCGTCCTCTCGCGGACGGTCAGCACCCGGACGTGTTGTTCATCACGTGCTCCGACTCACGAGTCGTGCCCGCGCTGATCACCGGGGGGTCGCCCGGAGACCTCTTCGAACTGCGCACGGCGGGCAACATCGTGCCCGAGTACAACGAGGGCCGCGGGTCCGGCGAGACCGCGACGATCGAGTTCGCCATCGAGGTGCTCGAGGTCGAACACATCATCGTCTGCGGCCACTCCCATTGCGGGGCCGTGAACGCGATCCTCTATCCCGGTGCACCGAGCGCGCTGCCCGCCATACACCAGTGGCTGGCCGACACCGAGCCGCACGATGAGACGCGCAAGGCGACGAGCTTCCTCGACGGCGACGCGCTCACCTCGGCGGTGCAGCGGCACGTCCAGGTCCAACTCGATCGCCTGCAGGGCCACCCCAGCGTCGCCAAGCGGCTGGAGCGCGGCAGGCTGAGCCTGCACGGATGGTTCTACGCCGTGGGCACCGGAACGGTCAGCACGCTGGACCCACAGGACGGGCATTTCCGGCCACTGTAGTCGAATCGCTTTAACAGCGGAAAAAGAACCACAGGCCGCGGCAAAGCGCCGTGGTCATCTCAGGCTGCGCACTTACGCTCCGCCGAACCCCCGCCTGGCACCTCCCGCCGTAAGTCCCATCCGCGACACCCAAAGGTGAAAGATGGAACTCTTCCCGGCACGTGACATTCTGGGGCGCGACGTCCTGGCTTCCGTGGTCGTCTTCCTGGTCGCTCTGCCGCTGTGCATCGGCGTGGCCGTGGCATCCGGCGTCCCGCCGGAGCTCGGCCTGGTCACCGGCATCGTCGGCGGCCTCGTGGCCGGCGCGCTTCCCGGCAGCAGCCTCCAGGTCAGCGGCCCGGCGGCCGGCCTGACCGTGCTCGTGTACGAGGCCGTACAGGAGCACGGGCTCCGCGTCCTCGGGCTGATCGTGCTCGCCACCGGCCTGCTCCAGTTCGCCATGGGCGCGCTCAGGCTCGGGCGCTGGTTTCGCGCGATCTCCATCTCGGTGGTCCAGGGCATGCTCGCCGGCATCGGCCTCGCGCTGGTGTTCGGGCAGGTGCACACGCTGTTCGACGGCCGGTCGCCCGGCGCCGCGCTGGCCAACCTCACGGCGCTGCCCGCGCTGGTCGCCGACTCTGCGCGCGACTCCTCGGCCCTCGCGGCCGGCGGCGTCGGGGTGGGCACGCTCCTGGTGCTGGTCTGCTGGCGGTTCGTTCCGACGTGGCTGCGGACGGTCCCGGCGGCGCTGGCCGCGGTCGCGCTCGCGACGCTGGCGACCGCGCTGCTCGACCTGCCCGTGCAGCGCATCCAGGTACACGGTCTGCTGGATGCGCTTCGGCCGCCCACACTGGATCACCTCGACCGGCTCGCCGACGCCGGCGTACTCGGCACGATCGTCGCGTTCGCGTTGATCGCCTCGGCGGAGAGCCTGTTCAGCGCCGCCGCGGTCGACCGGATGCACGACGGCGCACGGACCCGGTACGACCAGGAGCTGATGGCGCAGGGCGCCGGGAACACGGTCTGCGGGATGCTCGGCGCGCTGCCGATGACCGCGGTGATCGTCCGCAGCGCGACCAACGTTCAGGCGGGGGCCCGTACGAAACTGTCCCGCGTGCTGCACGGCGGATGGCTGCTGATCTTCACCGTGGCGGCTCCGGCGGCGCTCGGCGTCATCCCGGTCACCGCACTGGCCGCGGTCCTCGTGCACGCCGGCTGGAAACTCCTGTCACCGCGCGAGGTCGGCCGACTCTGGCGTACGGAGCGCGGCGAGGCGATCGTGCTGATGGGCACGACGCTGGCGATCGTGTGCACGAACCTGTTCGAGGGCGTGCTGATCGGCATCCTGCTCGCCGTCGCGAAGACGGCGTGGGACGTCTCCGACATCCACGTCGACGTCCGTGAGCACGACGAGGGGCCGATCGAGATCAGGCTCACCGGCAACGCGACGTTCCTGCGTCTGCCGAGGGTGCTGGACACCCTGGAGGCGATCCCGCACGGGCGTCCCGTCGAGCTGGACCTGTCCGGACTGCGCCACCTGGACCACGCGTGCCGTACGGCCCTGCTCTCCTGGGCCGCCCAGCACGGGGGCCGGAACGACACATCGGTACGGGTCTCGGAGCACGTGTGACGACGCGGCCCACACCGGCCCCGGGCAGAACACCGCCCCGCCGGTCCTGAGCGCGCCGCAGTGACAACTCCACGGGATCGGCGGCGACATCCGCCGCCGATCCCGAACGCGGCCGGCGCGTGTTTCGAAGTCGGGTCTGTCTGGGCTGCGGCATGTCGTGATCGTTAAGCACGGGCGATGTGCGGGTGTTCCGCCGATGGCAGCGGGCCGGTGTGTGGGAGGGGATCGTTGGTGGTCTGCGGGTCCGCGTGGATGTGGCGGGGTGTGAGCAGGGCCGAAAGCTGATGTCGATCGTGGTGACCGGCGGGCAACGCGGGGACAGCCCGCAGTTCATCCCGGTCTTGGAGGCGATCTGGGTGTCCCGCCCGGCTGGAGGCCCAGGATCAGGCCGGACCGGGTACTGGCCGCAAGGCCTGCACCTCGCGCACTAGCCGCGCCGTAGCGACCAGGTACGACAAGCCCGCCGTCCGCCACGAAGCCACGATCCACATCACCGCCATCAACGAATGGCTCCACTCACTTCGAAACACGGCCTAACGCGGGGTGTGGAGAGCCTGTTCGATGCCGGGCTCCTTCGGGCCGAGGAAGCGCGGGTTCGGCCGGATCGCCAGGAACAGTGCGGCCTTGAGGCCGGCGGGCAGCTCCCGCAGGTACGACACGACGGTGGCGATCGGGGCGTACGGGCGGCTGTCGTCGCCGACGCCCACGGCGTCGATGCCGACCGAACGGCACAAGGTGACGGCCCGCGGCAGGTGGAACCGCTGCGTGATCAGGATCGCCCGGTCGACGCCGAAGATCTTTTTTGCCCGTACGCAGGAGTCCCAGGTGTCGAAACCGGCGTAGTCGAGCACGATGCGGCCGCGCGGTACGCTCCGGCCGATCAGGTAGTCGCGCATCACCAGCGGCTCGTTGTAGTGCGAGCGGCTGTTGTCGCCGGTGACGAGCAGCACCTGCACCTTGCCGCTGCGGTACAGGGCGGCGCCGAGTTCGAGGCGCCCGACCAGCATCGGCGAGGGCCGGCCCTCGGGGGCGCCCGCGCCGAACACGATGCCGACGGCCGTCGCCGGTGCCCGGGCCGCACTCATCCGGTAACGCGCCGAGCCGACGTACATCCAGCCGAGCGGCAGCAGGAGGACGTAGACGCCGAGCGCGCACAGCACCGCCAGCGGCGCCCTGCATCGCCACACGCCACGCGTGAACCGCCTCACAACCGTGAACGACGCTGCCGGAGCGGCGAGAGTTCCCAGGTGACGTGCGGCGCGAGATCGTGGTCAGACGATGTTCACGGTGCCGGACCCCGGGACGACCTCGCCGAGGACCCAGGCCGGCAGCCCGCGCTCGGCCAGCAGCCGCAGCGCGGCGTCGGCGGCCGGGGCGGCGACGATCGCCGCCATGCCGACCCCCTGGTTGAAGGTCTTGTCCATCTCCTCGCGCGGCACCCGCCCGTACGACTCCAGCACCGCGAAGATCGGCGGTGGGGTCCACGACGAGCGATCGAGGACGGCGTCGCAGGTGGACGGCAGGGAGCGGGCGAGGTTCGCCGCGAGGCCGCCGCCGGTGATGTGGGCGTACGCGTGCACCTCGGCCGATCCGGCGAGTGCCAGGCAGTCCTTGGCGTAGATCCGGGTCGGTGTGAGGAGCGTCTCGCCGAGGCCGCGGCCGAGTTCGGGCGGGACCGTCTCCAGCGTGAGGTCCGAGGTGCGCAGGATGTGGCGCACGAGGGAGTAGCCGTTGGAGTGGATGCCCGAGGAGGCGAGGCCGAGGACGACGTCGCCGGGGACGACCCGCTCGGGGCCGAGCACGCGGCCGGCCTCCACGACACCGGTGCCCGCGCCCGCGAGGTCGAACTCGTCGGGTTCGAGCAGCCCCGGGTGCTCGGCGGTCTCGCCGCCGACCAGCGCGCAGCCGGCCAGGGCGCAGCCCTCGGCGACACCGGCGACGATCGCGGCGACGCGCTCGGGCACCACCTTGCCGCAGGCGATGTAGTCGGTCATGAACAGCGGCTCGGCACCGCAGACGACGAGATCGTCCACGACCATGCCGACCAGGTCGTGCCCGATCGTGTCGTACACGCCGAGCCGGCGGGCCAGATCGACCTTGGTGCCGACGCCGTCGGTGGAGGTGGCGAGCAGCGGCCGGTCGTACTTCTTGAGCGCGGAGGCGTCGAACAGGCCGGCGAAGCCGCTGGCGTCGTGGACGACCTCGGCCCGGCGCGCCTTGGCCAGGTGCGCCTTCATCAGGTCGACGGCGCGGTCGCCGGCGGCGATGTCGACGCCGGCGGCCTCGTAGGAGGACGTGTCGCTCACGAGACCTTCTTCGTCGGCACGAGGGCAGAGCTGCCGGGTCGCTCGCTCACTTGCCGGCCTCTTCGAGCAGGTGCTTGCCGCGGGCGTCTTCGGCGACGTCGATCGGGTAGATGCCGTCGAAGCAGGCCCGGCAGAGGCGGTCGCGCGGCTGCTCGGTCGCGGCGATCAGCTCGTCGAGGGAGATGTAACCGAGGGTGTCGGCGCCGAGGGAGGCGCGGATCTCCTCGACGGAGAGGTTGCCCGCGATCAGCTCGGCGCGTGTGGCGAAGTCGATGCCGTAGAAGCACGGCCAGGACACCGGCGGGCTGGAGATGCGGACGTGCACCTCTTTGGCGCCGGCCTCGCGGAGCATCCGGACGATGGCCCGCTGGGTGTTGCCGCGCACGATCGAGTCGTCGACGACGATCAGCCGCTTGCCCGCGATCGCCTCGCGCAGCGGGTTGAGCTTGAGGCGGATGCCGAGTTGGCGGATCGTCTGCGACGGCTGGATGAACGTGCGGCCGACGTAGGAGTTCTTCACGAAGCCCTGGCCGTACGGGATGCCGGACTCCTCGGCGTACCCGATCGCGGCGGGCGTGCCGGACTCGGGCGTCGGGATGACCAGGTCGGCCTCGACCGGGTGTTCGCGGGCCAGGCGGCGGCCGACGTCGACCCGGGTGGCCTGCACACTGCGACCGGCGATCGAGGTGTCGGGCCGGGCGACGTAGACGTACTCGAACAGGCAGCCCTTGGGCTCGGGCTCGGCGAACCGGGTGGAGCGCACCCCGGCCTCGTTGATCACGAGCAACTCGCCGGGCTCGACCTCGCGGACCATCGTGGCGCCGACGATGTCGAGCGCCGCGGTCTCGGAGGCGACCACCCAGCCGTGATCCAGCCGGCCGAGCACCAGCGGGCGGATGCCCTGCGGGTCGCGTGCGGCGTACAGCGTGCGCTCGTCCATGAAGACCAGGGAGTACGCGCCGCGGACGAGCGGCAGGACGTCCAGCGCGGCGCGTTCGACGCCGCCCGAGCCGCCGCCGAGGAGCGCGGTGAGCACCTCGGTGTCGGTGGTGGCGCCGAGTTCGCCGTCACGCAGGCGGGAGGCGAGCTCAGGGGTGTTGATGAGGTTGCCGTTGTGACCGAGGGCCAGGCTGCCGTCGTCGGTGGACCGGAACGTCGGCTGGGCGTTCTCCCAGACGCTGGATCCGGTCGTGGAGTAGCGGCAGTGGCCGACCGCGATGTGGCCGCGCAGCGTGTTGAGGACCGGCTCCTCGAAGACCTGTGCGACCAGGCCCATGTCCTTGAACACGACGATGCGCGCACCGTCGCTCACGGCGATGCCGGCCGACTCTTGGCCACGGTGCTGGAGGGCGTAGAGCCCGAAGTAGGTAAGTTTGCTGACCTCCTCTCCGGGCGCCCAGACGCCGAAGACACCGCAGGCGTCCTGGGGGCTGTGATCGAGGGGGTCAAGGTCGTGGGTCAGTCGTCCGTCTCCGTTCGACACGCTGACCAGTCTAGATGGTGAGCTCGTCTCCCTGTTCACGGACCGGCGCGCCGCAGCCCCCGTGAGCCCCGGATCCTCCACCATGGAGAGCCGGAGGGGAGCTGTCCATGGCCTATCGACCGGTGGGGTACCCGCCGCGGCAACGCAGGGGGCTCGGCGTCGCGGCGCTCGTCCTCGGGATCGCCGCGCTCGTCACGTTGCTGCTGTGCGGTCTTGGGGTGGCCGTGGCAGTCGCGGGCATCATCGTCGGAATCATCGCCCTGGTGCGCGACAACGGCCGCGGGATGGCCGTGACGGGGATGGTGCTGTCGGCGCTGGCCCTGCTGATCGCGATCGTCGCGGGCGTCTGGTTCTTCAGCCGCATCGCGCCGTGCAGCGACCGGTCGCGCTACCCGACCAAGGCCGACCGCGACCACTGCCTGGAACACCGCGTGCCCTTCTTCCGGGCCACCGAGACCCCGGTGCCCGGCGCCCACTGAGCCTCTCGCGCGCACCGTTGCCCGGCGGCCCGTGAGGGCCGCCGGTCGCGCGTTCTCTCACGCGGCGCCGCGCGAACCGCCGGCGACGGCGTCGATCGGCCGGGTGCGCAGGGCGCGCGCGGCGGTCGGGACGGCGGCGCCCAAGGAGAGCAGGAGGGCCCCGCCCACCACGGCGAGGAACATCCAGACGGAGCCCGCGGCGAGCGGTGATCCGGTCCGGACCAGGCTGTAGGGCACCGTGGTCGCCGTGGCGGCGACGCCGCCGAGCAGCACCGCCAGGCCGGTGGTCAACGAGGCCTCGACGGTGACCAGCTTCAGCGTCTGCCGATCGGTGATCGCGGCCAGTCGCAGCAGCCCGAACTCGCGGGTGCGCCTGCGCGTGGCGGCGACGAGCGTGGTGACCACGACGATCGCCGCGAAGGCGGTGATCATCGCGACCACCAGGTAGTTGACCGAGGCGAGCTTCGCGCCCGCGTCGTCCGCCCCGTGGGGCACCGAGTCCTCCGCGCGCTGCATGGAGAGGGTGCCGGCGGCGATGCCGACCAGGAGCACGAGCGGAGCGACCACGGCCGCGGTGTGCCGTGCCCGCGCCCGCAGGTTGCGGACCGCCAGCCGGACGGTCGCGCCGAGCCGGGCCGGGAACAGCGCCCCGTACACGGTCACGAGCCGTGGTGCGAGCAGGGCGAGACCGACCGCGACGGCCACTCCGCCCGGGCCCGCGGTGCTCGACAGCAGCGGCCCGTTGGCCATGAAGAGCGTCGTCACCGCCAGACTCGCGCCGACCGCCAGCAGAACGGCCGCCCAGACGAGCCGTGCGCGGCCGGTGGCGCCGCTCTCCACC
>NZ_JBHLZP010000209.1:0-13367 GCF_042429965.1 Actinoallomurus acaciae | reverse complement strand
TCCGTGCCGGCCACGGCCGGGTGCTTCAGCGCCGCGCCGAGCAGCGTCCGGGCCACCTTCAGATCGCCGCGTCCGTACGCGAGGCGCCCGCGGAGGCAGGCCGAGACCGTCGCGTCGCCCGCGGCGCCCCGGCGGTGCCCGAAGTGGCCGTCGATCCCGCCGAGGTCGCCGACGAGGTCGTACTCCTCGGCGTCGATGAGCGCGCTCACCGCCGGCCACCGCAGGCGAAGCTCCCAGGTCCGCTGGTGGTCGATGGTCTCCAGGGCGGACCGCGCGCGGCGGACGCACTCGGTCCGGTCGCGCCCTCGCCGGGCGGCGGACCAGGCGTCGACCACGCCGGTCAGCACGGTCAGGCGGGCGTCGTCGGCGACCCGGTCCCGGAGCCTGGACATCCGCCGGTCGACGAACTCGCCGGCATCGGCGGAGGCCATGTACGCCGTGAAGACGCCGAGCTCCGCCTCGGCCGCGAGCTCGTCGCGTCCCGCCGGCAGCCGCGCGCAGACCTCGTCCACGATCTCCAGCGCCGACTTGAGCGGACGCCCGGCGACGGCGTCCACATAGGCCAGGTCGACCCCGATCCGGACCCGGAGCGACGGCTCGGTGGCGACCGCGAGGGCTTCGCGGAGCGTGCTCTCGGCGCCGGCGGCGTCCGCGCCGATCTCGGTGGCGCCGATGCCGGCCAGCAGTTCGGCGCGGGCCGAGACCGGCATCGTCTCGGCGAGCGCGCGGCGCAGGTAGCCGAGGGCCTGCTCGGGCCGCCCCCGGTCCAGGGCTGCGTCGGCGGCGGCCCGGAGCGTCTCCAGCGCCCAGGGCTCACTGCACATGTCCACGGCCATCAGGTGGGCGGCGGCCCGCTCCGGTTCGGCGTAGTGGTCGCGGACCAGGCGTGCGGCGCGCAGCCGCCCCGAGGTACGGAGCCCGGCCGAGATCCCCGCGTCCACCACCGCTCGCGTCAGCGCATGGACGTGGCGCAGCGGCGAGGTGTTGGTCAGGACGTCCAGTTTGATCAGCCGGTCGGCCGCCGTGGCGGCGGCGTCCAGGTCGATCCCCGCGAGCTGGGCGACCAGGACGAGTTCGCCGTCGTCGCCGAGGACCGCCACCGCCTGGGCGACGGCCGGCGCCTCCGGCCCGCACCGCCTGATCCAGGACAGCACGCGGCGGGACACGGCGGGAGCGCCGATCTCCTCGATCGACGCCAGCGACTCTTTCACCGGCGGCACGGAGCGCGCGGCCAAGGCGGGCAGCAGGTCGGCCAGCAACGCGCCGTTGCCGCCGGTGACCCGATGGCACTCCGCCACGAAGGCGTCGTCGGCTCCGGGGCCCATGACGTCGGCGACCCACCGGCTGAGGTGGGCCTGGGTCAGCCGGTGGAGCGTGCGCCGTTCGCAGGACGCGATCAGTTCGTCGAGCAGGAACTGCTGTTCGCTCATCTCCCGGGGGGAGCTGGCCAGCACGAGGGCGAGCGGCAGGTCCGCGCTCCGGTGCGCGAGATACGCGAGCCAGCGGAGGGAAAGCGTGTCGCACCACTGCAGGTCGTCCAGCGTGATCAGCACCGGCGCGCCCGCGGTGACGTCGAACAGGTGCGCCGACACCAGCTCGAACACGTCGAAGGGCGAGGCGTCGTCCGATGCCGAGAGGAGCGCGGGGACCGATCGGCCGTCCGGGGCGGGCGGAAGCCCGGCCAGGACCTGCCGCAGCACGCCGAAGTCGTTGGCGGCCTCCAGGATGGCCGCCCGGCCCGTGAGCACGGTCCACCCGCGCCGCCGGGCGTCCGCTCGTGCCCTGGCCAGCAGGGCACTCTTGCCCGCGCCCGCCGCCCCTTCCAGGGAGAGCAGCCGGGCCCGCCCCGCGGCGACCGTGTCCAGCGCGGACGCGAGCGCCGCCGTGTCGGGCTCCCTGCCGTAGAACCGCCCCGTGAAGGGGGCGTCCGGCCCGTTGCCCGCGTCACGGTCGTACGGGCGCACCAGACGCTCGACACGCATCGCGCGTGGCGCCGTGCCACCCGCTTGCGTGATCCGAGCGTGGTCCCGCATCGTCGCCACCGTCCCGTACAGGCGCCTGTCCACCAGCCATCCCTCTTGTCGGCCCCTACCAGTCTGAAAGACCGCCGACCGGTCGCCGAGGATAAACACTAAGAAACACGGACGTCTCAGTTGATGCCGACGAGCCCGCATCGGTTCGGGAAATTCTGCGACCGCTGTCAGCGGACGGCCACCTCACGTACGGTGACCCGGCCTTCACGGTGCGGATTCCGGTGCACGCCCTGCCCGGATCGCTGCGCGGGGTGCGTATGCCGAACGACCCGGCCTCGGCGGCCAGAGTGTCGTAAACGCCTTCGTTGCCCCACTTGATCGCATGTTACCGCGAGAACGCGGGAGAGGCCGCCCGCCCACGGGTGCCGCCTCGATGCCCGCGCAAGGGCCGTATACCGCAGTATTTCTTGGAGGACTCTGAGAATCCGTGGCTAGCTTCCGGACCGTTCGAACCGCTCGGATACCGGGAGGCCGTACATGCCGGAAGTCGTGGATTATCTCATCATCGGAGCCGGTCCGGCCGGCCTCCAGCTCGGATACTTCCTGCATCGGGCCGGCCGGGACTATGTGATTCTCGAGGCGGGCGAGACACCGGGAACCTTCTATCGCGAATTCCCACGTCATCGCCAGATGATCTCTATCAACAAGCCGCACACCGGGTGGGACGATCCAGAGCGCAATCTGCGGATGGACTGGAACTCGATGCTCAGTGACGACCCTGAGCTGCTTTTCACCCGGTACACCGAGCGCTATTTCCCGCAGGCCGACGACTATGTGCGCTACCTGGGTGACTTCGCGTCCCGGCTCGAGCTCAACGTGCGGACGAGCACGCGCGCCGCCCAGGTGGCCCGGGACGGCGGCGTGTTCGTGGTGACCGACGACGGCGGGAACCTCCACCGGGGACGCCGGCTCATCGTGGCGACCGGGTTCGGCGCGCAGTACCTTCCGCCGGTCCCCGGGATCGAGCTCGCCGAGCCGTACACCGAGGTCTCGGTCGACCCGGAGGACTTCACCGACCAGCGCGTCCTCATCATCGGCAAGGGCAACTCGGCGTTCGAGACGGCGGACAACCTCACCGAGCGGGCCGCCGTCATCCACCTGGTCGGGCCGAGCGCGCTGAGGTTCGCCTGGCGCACCCACTTCATCGGGCACCTCCGCGCGGTGAACAACAATTTCCTGGACACGTACCAGCTCAAGACCCAGAACATGGTGCTCGACGGGACGATCCAGCGAATCGAGCGCCGGGGCGACGAATTCGTGATGACGCTGGGTTACGCGCGCCGCGACAAGGTCGTGCGCCTCTCCTATGACCGCGTCATCGCCTGCACCGGATTCAAGCTCGACAGCTCGATATTCACCGACGGGTGCCGTCCGAAGCTGGCGATAAACGACCGCTTCCCGGCGCTGACCAGCGAATGGGAGTCGGTCAACGTGCCGGATCTGTATTTCGCCGGAACGCTGACGCAGGTCCGCGACTTCAAGAAGTACACGAGCGCCTTCGTGCACGGGTTCCGCTACGGCGTCCGCGCACTGTGGCACATGTTCGAACGCAAATATGAAGGCGTCGAATGGCCGCGCCGGGAACTCTCCGCGCCGAAGCCCGATGAGCTGGCCGACGTGCTGGCCGACGCCGTGCTGGCCCGGATCAACCGCACCTCCGCGCTCTGGCAGCAGTACGGATTCCTGTGCGACCTGATCACCGTCGGATCGGACGGCACCGCGCTCTACCACGAGGAGATGCCGTTCGACTACGTACGGGACAGTGACTTCGGCCAGGCCGACCGCTACTTCACGGTCTCGCTGGAGTACGGCCGGGGCCACGCCTCCATCGACCCGTTCGACGTCGAGGCCGGTCGCGCCTGGGAGGCCGATCCGAGCCTCGACGACCGGTACCTGCATCCGGTGATCCGGCACCACCACCGCGGCCAGGTGCTCGCCGAGCTGCGGCTGAAGGAGGACATCTGCAACGACTGGTCGGGCGAGGAGGACTACCGCGTCCCGCTGCGGGACTTCCTCGCCCCGAAGCCGGTGGAGGTCTGACCATGGACCCGGTGAACGTCCGGGAGTTCGAGGCCCTCGCCCGCGAACGCCTCGATCCCGTGCACTACGACTACTTCGCCGGCGCCGCGCAGGACGAGATCACGGTGCGGGCGAACGAGTCCGCCTTCGTCCGTCTCGCGCTGGTGCCGAGGGTCCTGCGCGGGGCGGCGGCGCCCGCCCTCGACGTCACCCTGCTCGGCGCGGACGCGTCGATGCCGATCGTGCTGTCGCCCACGGCCTTCCATCGGCTGGCCCACCCGGACGCCGAGCGCGCCACGGCCCGCGCCGCCGCGGCGGCCGGCACGATCATGATCGCGGCGATGCTGTCCACCGTGGCGATCGAGGACATCGCGGCCGAGGCCGGCAAGGTCGCCGCGGACCCCACGCTGTGGTTCCAGCTCTATGTTCAGCCCGACCTCGGGTTCACCGAGGCGATCGTCCGGCGTGCCGAAGCCGCGGGCTGCCGTGCCCTGGTGGTCACCGTCGACTCGCCCGCGCTGGGCCGCCACGAGCGCAACGACCGGAACGCCTTCCACGACCTGCCCGCCGGGATGCGGTGTGAGAACCTGCGTGAGCTGCGCGGCGGCGAGCCGGGCAGCGTCCGCCAGGTCGTGCTCTCCCCCGAGATCTCCTGGCGTCACCTCGACCGGCTGCGGGAGATCACGCCGCTGCCGATCGTGCTCAAGGGCGCGCTGCATCCGCTGGACGCCCGCCTCGCGGTCGAACGCGGCATCGACGCTCTCCTGGTCTCCAACCACGGCGGCCGCCAGCTCGACACGATGCCCGCGACGATCGACCAGCTCCCGTTCGTCGCGGAGGCGGTCGAGGGGCGGGTGCCGCTGCTGCTCGACGGGGGCGTGCGGCGCGGCACCGACGTGGTGAAGGCGCTCGCCCTGGGGGCGCGGGCGGTCGCGGTCGGCCGGCCGGTGCTCTGGGGGCTGGCCGCCGACGGTGAGGCCGGGGTGACGCGGGTGCTGGAGATGCTGCGCGCCGAGACCGCGCACACGCTCACCCTCTGCGGCTGCGACGGGCCGAGCGCGGTCACCCGCGACCTGGTACGGGAGGTCCGGTGCTGCCACTGATCCTCGCCGTTCTCGCGATCGTCGTCGTGGCGGCGAGCCTGCCGTACTGGCTGCCCCGGATCGTCGTGGCGCTGCGGATGTGGGTCTTCGCCCGGATCAACGGCGACGAGGGCGTCCCGATCCCCGGCCGCAGCGTCGACGTCCGGCACTTCACCCGAGTCTACTCCGACCCGGCGGCCGACGGCCGCAGCCGGGGCGCGCGGCTGTCGGACCTGTTCTGGTACTGGCTGGCCCCCGGGCCCGAGGTGCACCAGGAGCATCTGGAGCCGGGCGAGCGGTACGACGAGGTGGCCCGTGCCACCCGGCGGATCCTCGCCCGTCCCAGGCCGGAGGTCGAACGGCTCGCCGCCGCCTGCGCCGCCCGTACGCTCGACGACGCTCGGCCCGGCTTCGCCCGGCTGCGCGACCTGATGATGCCGATCTGGGCGGAGTTCTACTACGAGCTCGTCTTCGGCCGGCCGTGCCCGCCGGAGGCCCGCGACCTCATCGTCGGCAACGCGGACGACGTCGTGACGGCGCTCAAGTGCTGTGGCCTGCGGCACATGGACCGCCGCGCACGGCTGACCGCGTACCTGCGGGAACGGCTGGAGGAGATCCCGCACGTGCTGCCGCCGTCACTGTCCCGCGAGGAGCGGGTGTTCTACCTCCAGGGCGCCTTCTTCAACACGGCCGTCGTCCAGATGTCCGAGGCGATGGCGCACCTGCTGATGGCGATCGCCCAGCACCCGGACGTGCAGGAACGCCTGGCGCGCGAGCCCGGCGACGACGCGTACCTGGACCAGGTGATCAACGAGAGCCTGCGCCGCTACCCGCTGTTCGGCATCGCGCACCGCATCACCTCCAAGGAGATCACGGTGGACGAGCGGACGACGCTGCCGGCCGGCTCGGTGCTGTGCTTCGACTACCCCTCCTTCCACACGACCGGGTACGACGAGCCCGACCGGTTCGACCCGGACCGCTGGCGGGCGCTGCCGGTGCGCGAGGCCAACCACATCCCGTTCGGGGTCACCGCCAACCGGCCCTGCCCGGCCAGGGGTGTGGCGCCGCTGACGATGCGCGTGGTGCTGCGGGAGACGCTGCGCCGGTTCGCCGTCCACTCCTCGGCCGCGCACACGCGGTCGCTGCCGAACCGGGGGCCGTGCGTCCTCCGCCCCCGTACGGACGACCGTGCCCGCCGGGCCCGGCTCGCGCTGCTCCGCCTGCGCGACCGGTGGGAGGACGTCTCGCGCAGCCTGATCCAGCTCGGTTTCGGCACCTACATGGTCTGGGACGCCCGGCGTCGCAGGCCGGCCGCCCGTTACTTCGCGGAGGCGACACGATGAGACGGTACGGATTCCCGGTCGGCGCGGTCCTCGTGCTGGCCGGGGTCGTGATGCACGTGCCCGACTACCTGATGGCCCGGCACGACCACTTCATGATGGCCGGCATGCCGATGAGCGGTCTCATGACCGCCGGCATGGTGCTGATCGTCGCCGGTCTGGCACTCGCCGTCTGGGCCCTGCTCCCCGACCGGGCCGAGCGTGCCGCACGAGCGGGCCGGGTCACCGCGACGCAGCGGTACGCGGCCCTCGACCGGGCCGAGCTGAGCCCGGCACACCGCGTCCTGGCGATCGTGCTGTTCGTCGGCCTGGTCATCGACACGATGAAGCCGGCGTCGCTGGGCTTCGTCGCTCCGGGCATGGTCAAGGAGTACGGGCTCGACCGTTCGGAGATCGCGACGCTGCCGTTCGTGGCCATCACCGGCACCGTGTTCGGCTCGCTGCTGTGGGGCTACCTCGCCGACATCTTCGGGCGCCGGTCGACGATCCTGTTCTCCGGGCTGATGTACGTCGCCACCTCGATCTGCGGCTTCATGCCGTCGTTCGGCTGGAACCTGGCGATGTGCTTCGCCATGGGCTCCGCCGCCGGCGGCATGCTGCCCATCGCGTACTCGCTGATGTCGGAGTCGATCCCGGCGCGCCAGCGGGGCTGGCTGCTCGTGCTGCAGAGCGGCCTGGCCGCCGCGTTCGGCTACCTCATCGCGAGCGGCACCACCTCGCTGCTGGTGCCGTACCTGAGCTGGCGCGTGCTGTGGCTGCTCGGGGCGCCGACCGGGGTGCTGCTCGTCGTGCTCACCCGGTGGATCCCCGAGTCGCCGCGCTTCCTGCTCGCCTGCGGGCGGGACGAGGAGGCGGCCCGGGTGATGCGCCGGTACGGAGTGCGCGCCGTCCCCGCCGAGACGGCCTCCACCGCCGACGCTCCCCCGCCGCGGCTGGCCGCGCTGCTGACGGGGTCATTACTGCCGCGCACCGCCGGCATCCTGGTGTACGGACTCGGCTGGGGCGTCGTGAACTGGGGCTTCATCACGTTCCTGCCGGTGTTCCTGCAGGCGGCGGGCGTGGGGGCGCAACCCAGCGACCTGCTGGTCCTGTCCTCGCTGTTCGCGCTGCCGGCCACGGCGTTGGCCGCCGTGGCGTACGCGCGGTGGAGCAGCCGGCGGTCCATGCTGACCTACGCGGTGGTCACGGGGCTGGTCCTCCTGCTGTTCGGGGCGCTCGATCCGAGCGGGCCCGGTCACGCCGCGCTGCTCGTCGCCCTGATCAGCCTCCTGCTGTCCGGCGCGGCCGGCATGATCGCGATGCTCGCCCCGTACGCCGCCGAGGTCTACCCCACGCCCCTGCGCGCCACCGGAAGCGGCGTGGCCGCCGCGTCGAGCAAGGTCGGCGGCATGTTCGGGCCGTTGCTGCTGACCACGGCGCCGCGCATCGGGACGCTCGCGTTCATCTCCGCCGCCCCGGTCGCCGCCGCCGCGTACGCGCTGTGGCGCACCGGTGTCGAGACCGCCGGCCGGCCGCTCGTGGAAGTCGTCGCACCCGTGGAGCAGAAGGACTGAGGACCCGTGGACATCGACATGGAGGAGTTCGCCGAGGTACGGCTCCGCAAGCCGAACGACGCGCCGCACGACCGGTTCCTGGACGCGTACCGCGCCCGCATGGGCCACCGCGCCGAACCGCTGCACCCACCCGCCATCCACGGTGTGGAGGGAGCGATCGACATCCACTGTCACGCGCACGAGGGACAGCAGGACGCGCTCGCCATCGCCAAGCTGGCCTCGGCCGGCGGCATGGGCGGACTGCTGTACAAGAGCGTGCGGGGCATGAACAGGCCGGCCGCGGCCGGCCCCGCCGCCGTGGTCCGCGAGATCGAGCGGGACCTGGCCGCCTGGGGCGAGGAGACCGGGATCGAGCCGATCAAGGTGTGGTCGGGCTGGATCACGACCGACACGCGAGGGCTGCCGCTCGTGGAGGCGGCGCGCCGGCATCTGGACGACGGCGTGTCCGCGGTCTGGATGCCGGTCTTCCGCAGCGCCAACACGCTGAGCAAGGTCGGCGGCCCGCCGATCTGGTGGGGCGGCAGCACCGATCCGAAGGAGTGGAGCGATCCGCTGCCCTGGGACCAGGCGCTGAAGGTGGGCGCGTACACGCTCGACGAGCACGGGCGGCTCAAGCCCGAGTACAAGGAGATCTTCCGGATGGTCGCCGACCGGGACGTGATGGTCTCGTTCGCCCACGCGACGCACGAGGAGATCTTCGCGATGGCCGAGGAGGTGCGGGACCTGGGCATCACGAAGGCGGTGATCGACCATCCGTTCAGCCCGTTCATCGACCTCTCCCTGGAGCAGATGAAGGAGCTCGCCTCCGCCGGGGTGTGCCTGAACTTCACCTACGACGAGATCTCGCCGCTGCTCGGGGTGAACCCCGCGGACATGTGCCGGACCATCCAGGCGCTCGGCACCGACCACGTGACCCTGTCCAGCGACGCCGGGGAGCCGCTGTTCCCGAACACGGTCGAGGCGCTGCGCCTGCTCCGGGCGCACATGAACGCCTTCGGCCTGACCGAGGAGGAGGTCCACCGGGTCAGCGCGGTCAACCCGGGCCGGCTGCTCGGCATGACGTGACATTCCTTCGTTCGCCGAGGCGATCAGCGTGCGATGCTTACCTCGTGGTGACCGAGCTGTCAGATTCACCGCGGCGAGTGCTCGTCGTCGAGGACGACACGGAGATCGCCGAGATGCTGAAGGAACTGCTCACCGGTGAGGGCTACCAGGTCGACACGGCCGGAGACGGCCAGCGTGGCCTGCACTTCTCGTTGACACGGGCGTACGACGTCCTCGTCATCGACCGGGTGCTGCCCGCCGTCGACGGCCTTGACCTGATCAGACGGATCCGGCGCAAGGGGATCGCCACGCCCGTGCTCGTGCTCACCGCTCTCGGCACGGTGGCCGACCGGGTCGCCGGGCTCGACTCCGGGGCCGAGGACTACCTCGTCAAGCCCTTCGACATCGAGGAACTGCTGGCAAGGGTCCGGGCACTGCACCGCAGGCATCGCGACGCCACGCGGACGCTCCCGCTCGGCGCCGCGGAGATCGACCTGGTGCGCCGGCGGGTGCTGCTCCCGGACGGCGACGAGGTCGAGCTGTCCAAGCGGGAGTTCGAGCTGCTGCGGACGCTGGCGAGCCGCCCCAAGACGGTGCACTCGCGCGAGGACCTGCAGCTGACGGTCTTCCAGGACGCGGCCACCGACTCCATCGTCGACACCTACGTTCACTATCTTCGCCGCAAGCTCGGCCGCGGGGCCGTACGCACCGTCCGGGGCTTCGGCTACCGGCTGGGGGAACTATGACAGGAACGCAGGAGTCCGACGGCCGGTCGCTGGCCAGAGCGCGGTGGTTGCTGACCGTGCAGCTCGCCGGCGCGATCACCGGTGTGGTGCTGATCGTCGGGGCGCTGATGTTCCTCACGACCACGGGGGGCCAGCGACGTGACTCCGAGCGCGACCTGCGGTTCTATGTGGCCCGCAGCAGCGTCGAGAGCCCGCCGCCGTGTGTGTGGATGTTCGCGTGGGACGGCGCCTCGCTCCGCCGTACGCCGAGCGCGCCGGCCGACCTCCCGGTCCGCTCCAGCCTGCTGCGGGTGGCGAACGGCGGCGGGACGGTGGTCGAACGGCGGAGGATCGGCGGGATCGACTATCTCATCCGCACCGGACGCCGCGGTGGCACGGTCGTCCAGGCCGCCATGGACCTGCGATACCAGCAGCAGGAACGGCAGCGGCTCTACCTCGCGCTCACCGTCGCCGAGCTCGCCGGGCTGCTCGCCGCCCTGGTGACCGGGCAGGTGCTGGCCCGGCGCGCCATCTCGCCGCTGGAGGAGGCGCTGCGCAGGCAGCGCCGCTTCGTGGCCGACGCCAGCCACGAGCTGCGCACGCCCCTGACCCGGCTGCACACGCGCGCGCAGCTGCTCGCCCGCCGGGCGAGCACCGCGGACATCGACAAGGACCTGCGCACGATCGTCTCCGACACCCGGCAGTTCGGCGAGGTGATCGAGGACCTGCTCATGTCCGCGCAGCTGGGCCACGCGACGGCACGCCGTGACCTCGTCGACCTCGCGACCGTCGTGGAGTCGGTGGCCGACGCCGAGTCCGCGCGGGCGCAGGCCCGGTCCATCGCCTTGACGGTGAACCGCGATCCCGGCGGGTACCTGGTCCTCGGCGTGCCGGCCGCGTTGCGGCGGGTCGTGAGCGCGCTGGTCGACAACGCCCTCGACCACACGGCGCCGGGCGGGCACATCGAACTGGCCCTCGACCGTACGGGCAAGCGCCGCGAGGTGGTGCTCACCGTCCGGGACGACGGCGTCGGATTCGACCAGGACCAGGAGCGGTTGATCTTCGAACGGTTCAAGCACGGCAACACCGGGGACGGGCGCCGGTTCGGCCTGGGCCTGGCCCTGGTGCGGGAGGTCGTCGACAGCCACGGCGGCCGGGTGAGCGCGGCCGGAGAACCGGGCCGCGGGGCGGCGTTCACGGTCCGCCTGCCCTCGGCGTCCGTGGAGGCCGCCGTGGCCCGCTGAGCTCACGGGGGTCAGGGCGGTCCGGTGAGCCGCGCGTAGTGGGCGCGCGCGGCCGAGGTGCGGCCGTTGCCGTAGACGCGCAGCGCGAGCGCGAGTTCGGGATGACAGGCCTCGATGAGTCGCGCCGCGTCCTCGATCTCGGTCGCCGAGGCGACGGTGCGCAGGAGGGACTGGATCGCGGCGACCGGGTCGGCAATAGGACGGACGGCCTCCGGCGGAAGACTCAGGGACGCCGTCGCATGGGCCCGCACGTGTCCCAGGCGCCTCCGGAGCTCCGCGGCCGGCAGCGCGGCGAAGCCGGGTTCGGCGACCATGGCCTCGATCGAGGAGAGCCGGGCCAGGACGGCCGGATTGCTGATCTTCGCGCGATGACCGGACATGAGCTGCGACAGCATCGCCGCGGACAGCCCCAGCACCTCGGCGAGCCCGGACTGGGGCAGCCTCAGCCGGTCGAGCAGCCGCCGGAAGCGGTCGTGCAGCGGTTCGCCGTACCACTCGATCTGCAGGGTGCGGTTACGGGTGACGATGTCCTCCGGCACAGGCCGCCCCTCCCCACCTCGATCGGCACGGACCGTCGCCGCGCGTCCGCGGAGTCTGTCGTCCCGAGGGCACGACATTCACGTGTGCGAATATGCGAGCCGGTAGCGTTGCGCGAGGCCACGCGGGGCGCTCCTCTCGGTCAGGATCGCTTCGTGCAGCCGCCGCAGCGGCTCCCCCGGGTAGGCCCCCAGCCGCTCCATCAGCAGCTCACTCGCCTGGGCGTAGACGGCGAGCGCCTCCGCGGGCCGCCCGGCGGCCCACAGCGCGCGCATCAGCAGGCGCCACAGCGACTCGCGCAGGTGGTGCTCGGACACCAGCCGGCGCAGCTCCGCCACCAGCCCGGCGCCGGACCCCAGCGTCAGGTCCGCCTCGATGCGCGTCTCCACCGCCTGCAGGCGCAGCTCCTCAAGACGGGTCGCCTCGGCCTCGGCCGAGGGCGATCCGGCCACGTCCACCAGAGCCGGGCCGCGCCACAGCACCAGGGCCTGGGCGCAGAGCACACAGGCACGGGCGGCGTCACCATGGTCCATCGCCGCGCGGCCGTCGCGGGCCAGGCGCTCGAAGCGGCCCGCGTCGATCTCGTCGTCGCCGGCCCGCAGCACGTACCCGGGCGACCGGTGGAGCAGCGTGGCGGCGTCATCGTCGCCGATCGCCCGCCGCACCTCCATGACGTACTTGCGGATCAGCGTGCGGGCCGTGGGCGGCGGCTCGCCGCACCACAGCCGGGCGGCGAGCGTCTCCGCGGTCACCACCTGCCCGGCGTGGATGAGCAGCTCACCGAGTATTCCCCGCCACTTCGCCGCGCCGATCGCGCGCCAGCCGTCAGGGCCGCGCACCTCCAGCGGACCGAGCACGCGGAAGCGCAGCTCGGCCCCTCTCCGTTCCGACATCTCCCCGCTCCTCCCGTCGCGTCGTCCACCGCGAACCAGGTTGGGATATTCGCATAAGCAAACATAACAGGTGCGTATGCAAATGCCCAGTGTCGGCGAGTAAGGGGCGGAATATCGTGTGTGACGTGGCGGAAGCGGTGGCCGGGCGGTTCACTCTGGTCGATCCCATCGGGCGCGGTGCGACCGGGCAGGTGTGGCGCGCCTACGACCACCGCGCCCACCGCTACTGCGCCGCCAAGGTGTTCCGGCAGCGCGACGCCGGCGACCTGGTCCGTGTCGTACGCGAGCAGGGTGTCCGGCTGCACCACCCCCACGTCGTGTGCCCGTACGCGTGGGCCGCGGACGACGGCGACGTCGTGATCGCGATGGAGCTGATGCGGGGCGGTTCCCTGCAGACGCTGATCCGCGACCACGGGGCGCTCCCGTCGCCGTACGCCGCCCGTATCACCGCGCAACTGCTGTCCGCGCTCCAGCACGTCCACGGGGCCGGGCTCTTACATCGCGACGTCAAGCCCGGCAACGTCCTGCTGGAGGCGACCGGCACCGGGGAGCCGCAGGCCCGCCTCGCCGACTTCGGCATCGCGCTACAGACCTACGAGGCGCCGGTGACCGACACCGGCGTGATTCTCGGCACCCCCGGCTACCTGCCGCCGGAAGCGTACGAGGGGGCTCCCCCGGACCCGGCCCGCGACGTCTACGCGCTCGGTGTCGTCTTACGGCAGATGCTCACCGGAGAGGACGCGCCAGCGAGGAACGCGGCCTCGCCGGCGCCCGAACCGCCGAGCGGTGTTCCGTGGATGCTGTGGGACGTCGTACGGGCGCTGTGCGAGCCGGACCCCGCCCGCCGCCCCGCCGACGCGCGGGCGGCCGCGGAACTGCTCGCCGCGGCGCCCCTCC
>NZ_JBHLZP010000208.1:0-15041 GCF_042429965.1 Actinoallomurus acaciae | reverse complement strand
ACTTGCCGACCGTCGCAGCGGACACGCCGGCATCCGCCGCGACCCGCGCGTTCGTTGCCCCATCCGCACACGCCAGTACCACCTTGCATCGCAACGCGAACGCCTGCGCCGACGTCGCCGCCCGTGCTCCACGCACCAACTCCGACCGTTCGGCATCACTCACCGTCAACGGGGCCTTCGGCCTGCCAGTCCTCGCCACGTGCCAAGCATAAAATTATTTCACCTAATTAAGGCGCAGGACACTAGCCGCCTGGTCGTACGAGGCCGGTCTCGTACGCGTAGACCACGGCCTGGGTGCGGTCGCGCAGGTCCAGTTTCATCAGGATGCGTCCGACGTGCGTCTTCACGGTCTGCTCGGCCAGGACGAGCTCGGCGGCGATCTCGGCGTTGGACATGCCGCGCGCCACCAGGCCGAGCACCTCGCTCTCGCGTTCGGTGAGCGCCTCGACGCGCCGGCCGTCGGGCCCGCGCGGCGCGCCCATGCGGGCGAACTCGGCGATCAGCCGGCGGGTGACGGTCGGGGCGAGCAGCGCCTCGCCCCGCGCGACGACGCGCACGGCGTCGGACAGCTCACCCGCCGAGGCGTCCTTCAGCAGGAACCCGCTGGCGCCCGCGCGCAGCGCCTCGTACACGTAGTCGTCCAGGTCGAAGGTGGTCAGGACCAGCACCTTCGGCGGGTCCTCGGCCGCGGTGACGGCCCGGGTGGCGGCCAGGCCGTCCATCACCGGCATGCGGACGTCCATCAGCACCACGTCGGGGCGCAGCTCCGCCGCGCGCGCCACCGCCTCCTCGCCGTCGATCGCCTCGCCCACGACCTGGATGTCGGGCTGGGCGTTCAACAGGATGGAGAAGCCGGACCGGACCATGCCCTGGTCGTCGGCGATGAGCACGCGGATCATCGGCTGCGCGGCGTGGGGACCCCGGCCTTCGGGCCGGGGCGGGCACGCCGCTCCCTCCTTGGAGTGTCGGTGGTGGTGGTCGGCGTCGCGGCATGCGGTCTCGGCTCCGGCCCACGCCCGTTCAAGGGTCGGCGTTGCCGAAGCACCGTGCGCATGCCCGGTATGTGGGGGATTCCGCTTGTGGGCGGCCCCTGCGTCGGCGGTCGACCGAGGCCGGAGGGGAGTTCGCGTGGCCGGCGGCGGGGTCCCCGAAGGTGCGGCAGCGGGCGTTGCGGGATTTCGCCCAGGCCCTGGCGGATCTCTTCGCCGGGACGCGTCGGCGTGCGGGGTTCCGCATCGTCGGCCGAGGGGTCCCGAAGGCGGGCCGGGTGCGGTTCCGGCGGCCCCGTCCGATCTTCGATCACGCGAGGCCGTACCGGGACCCGCCACGGATCGACGGGCCGGGGAGCGGCGCGGTCGCCGCCGGTGAGCCGTCCTCGGTGCCCGGCCCGCGCGACGGCGAGAGCGGACGCCCGGGGCGCGCCGTACGGGAGTCGATCCGGCGCGGACGGGCCAAGACCGCGATCGCCCGGTCGAAGGCCCGTGAAGCCGACCGGCGCGAGGACCGGGTGGAGGAGACCTCCGCCGATCCGGCCCGCCGCCGTCAGCTGATCCGTCTCGAAGGCCTCAGGGCCGGCACCATGGTCACCTCCGCCTGCGGCACGATCGCCGCGCCGGGCGGGAACGCGGGGCTCGGCCGCTCCACCGCGCGGCCGGATACGGCGAGCACAAGGCCGTCGGCCGGGCAGAAAGGACCAATCCCGCCGGTACGTCCCGGACCTGCCATCACGCGGATGTGAACATCGCGGCAGGGCGTGCCGTGACCGCGCGGTGAGCCTGCCGGCCGTTGGGCGGGGCGGTGAAGCGCGAACCTCAACCTGTTCTCTCCTCCGTGCCGGGAGATCGGGGAGCGGTGGCCTTCCGGTAGGGGAGGACGGCGGTGACGGCGAACCCGCCGCCGGGCTCGGGGTCGGCGGCCAGGGTGCCGCCGAGCATGCTCGCCCGCTCGCGCATGCCGACAAGGCCGTGACCGCCGCCGCTCCCGGCCACCGGCCGGCGCCCGGCGCCGGGGCCGTTGAAGACCCGCAGCCGCAGGCCGTCGGTGCGGTAGGCGATGTCCACGGTCACCGACGCGCCCGGCGCGTGCTTCATGGCGTTGCTGAGCGCCTCCTGCAGGATGCGGTGCGCCGACAGCGCGACGCCCTGGAGCAGCTGCGGCGGCTCGCCGGTCGAGGAGACCTCGACGGTCAGCCCGCCGCTCCGGGCGGAGGCGATGACCTCCTCGAGGCGGTCGAGGCCGGGCTGTGGCGCGGTCTCCGGCGTGTGGCCGGTGCGCAGCACCCCGAGCACACGGCGCAGCTCGGTCAGCCCCTCCAGGGCGCTGGCGCGGATCTCGACGAAGCTCTCGGCCAGCTCGGGAGGGGGATCGGTGACCTTGTACGGCGCGGCCTCGGCCTGAATCGCGATGACGGACAT
The DNA here is from genome assembly GCF_042429965.1 of Actinoallomurus acaciae. Classification (NCBI taxonomy): domain Bacteria; kingdom Bacillati; phylum Actinomycetota; class Actinomycetes; order Streptosporangiales; family Thermomonosporaceae; genus Actinoallomurus; species Actinoallomurus acaciae. The sequence continues at coordinate 12,627 of NZ_JBHLZP010000208.1, read as the reverse complement.
GTGGTGGGCGACGACGTCGTGCAGCTCGCGGGCGATCCGCTGGCGCTCCTCCAGGACGGCCGTCTCGGCCGCGTGCCGCGCCTCCTGCTCGGCGAGGGTCTGCCGGGTGGTGCGCCGGATCCGTACGAGAAGGCCGATGACGAGCGGGGTCATCGCGGGCAGCGCGACGACCGCGCTGGAGGAGTCGATCACGGCCGCGCCGACGACCGTCACGGCGGCGGCGCCGGCCGTGACGCGGTTGCCGCCGCGCACCGCCACCGCGTACAGGCACAGCACGTAGACCACGACCTCGCCCGGGATGTACGGCGCGGAGGTGCGCCCCGCGAGCAGGACGTGGCCGAGGAGGATCGCGCCGGTCGAGGACAGCCACGCGGCGAGCGGGTACCGGTCACGGAGTGTGATCGGCGCGGCGGTGATGAGCGCGACGAAGATCACCACGATGCCGAGGGGGCGCCCACTCGTGTTCGGGTTCGGCGAGCTCAGTACGGCGTTGTCGGCGGCGAACATGATCAGCGCGATGAGGAAGTCCAGCGCGACGACCACGTCGATCCGGCCCACACGCAGGCGCGAACGGATACGCCCACGCCGGGGCGGGGCGCTCCGTTCGGTCATGGGCCGAGCCTAAGGGCCGTACGCGCCGGTCGCGTACCCCGTGAGGGGGATCCCGCGGGTGCTACTCCGGTAGGGGGTGGGGGTCCCGCTCCCGGCCGACCCGTGCGAAGCGCGGGCGGCGTAAGGGGTTCCGTCACCTGATCTCCGGCATGCCCGTCTCCGGACCGCGGGCCCGGCCGGACTCCGCATCACCTTCGATCCGGCCCGCACCACCCGATGGGCGCCCGGCACCGGCGAAAGCCCGCCGATCCGCCCCGTCACCGGTCACCAGGCCGGTCGGACGACGCGCCTCGCGTAGGGCATCGGGCCGCCGGGCACCGTTCGGGGCATCCGGCCGAACACCCGCGACTCAGGCAGGGGAACGGTGTCGGAGGGCACGGGTAGAAAGGACGTCATGGAACCGCTCGATGCTCTCAAGCGCATCGCCTTCCTGCTGGAGCGGGCCGGCGAGGCGACCTATCGCGTGCGCGCCTTCCGCCGCGCGGCCGCGACGGTCGAGCGGACCTCCGCGGACGACCTGGCCGCCCGCGCGCGGGCCGGCACGCTGGAGGACCTGTCCGGCGTCGGCAAGGTCACCGCGTTGGTGATCAAGGAGGCGCTCGACGGAGAGACGCCCGTGTACCTGCGGCGTCTCGAGGCGACCGAGGGGCGGCCGCTCGACGAGGCCACCGAGGCGCTGCGCGCGGCGCTGCGCGGCGACCTGCACACGCACTCGGACTGGTCGGACGGCGGCTCGCCGATCGAGGAGATGGCCGCGGCCGCGATCGGCATCGGCCACGACTACATCGCCCTGACCGACCACTCGCCACGGCTGAAAGTGGCGAACGGCCTGTCGCCGGAGCGGCTCCGCTCCCAGCTCGAGGTGGTCGCGGCGCTGAACAAGGAGCTCGCGCCGTTTCGCATCCTGACCGGCATCGAGGTCGACATCCTCGACGACGGCTCGCTCGACCAGGACCCCGAGCTGCTGGCCGGGCTCGACGTCGTCGTCGCCAGCGTGCACTCCAAGCTGCGCATGCCGTCGGCCGAGATGACCCCGCGCATGGTCCGCGCCATCGCGAACCCGCGGGTCGATGTCCTCGGCCACTGCACCGGCCGCATCGTCGCGGCCGGTGGCCGCCGTGGTGGCAAGCGGCCCGAGTCGGAGTTCGACGCCGAACAGGTCTTCGCCGCCTGCGTACGGCACGACGTCGCGGTGGAGATCAACTCCCGGCCGGACCGGCTGGACCCGCCCAAACGCCTGCTGCGGCCCGCGCTGGAGGCGGGTTGCCGGTTCTCCATCGACTCCGACGCCCATGCGCCGGGACAGCTCGACTGGCAGCCGTTCGGGTGCGAGCGCGCCGCCCGGTGCGGCGTGCCCCCGGAGCGCGTCGTCAACACGATGAGCCTGGACGACCTGCTCGCCTGGACCGCCGGCTGACGCCGGTCAGGGGGTGATGACGGCGCGTCGGCCGGCGCCGGTGTCCCGCCAGGCGGCCTCGACGTCGGCGAGCGGGACGGCGTGCGCGTCGATGCGGAAGGCGCCTCGGGTGATCTCGGCGGCGAGGCCGGGAAGCTCGGCCAGGATGTCCCGTGTCGGCACCGAGCCCTGTCCGCTGCCGACGAGGCACAGGCGTGCGGCACGGAGCGCCGCGGAGGGGATCGCGGCGGTGGGCCCGGCGACGGAGCCGACCTCGATCCAGGTCAGCGGCCGTCCCCGGTCGGCGCGGTTCGTGATCAGCGCGCGCATCGCGTCCGCGGCGGGCTGCCCCCAGAGGTAGTCGATGACGACGTCGGCATCGCGGGCCGCCTGACCGAGGCGCCCGGCGACCTCGTCCGGTGCGCCGTCGAGAGAGACGGTCGCGTCGGTACCGAGCTCGGTGAGCGCGGCGAGGGGCTCGGGCCGGCGCCCGGCGCCGATGACCCGGCCCGCGCCGAGGTGCCGGGCGACCTGGACGGCCATCCGCCCGGAGTTGCCGGTCGCCCCCAGCACCAGGACGTTCTGGCCGCGCTCGAAGGTCACGCGTCGGCGAAGGGCGACCCACGACGCCATGGCGGGGTTCATGGCCGCGGCGATGAGCACCGGGTCGCCCTCCTCGGGCAGGACGACGCTGCGGCGCAGGTCGACGAGGGTCCGTTCGGCCATCGCGCCCATGGTGGTGTCGGGCAGGACGAAGTAGCGCAGGGTGCCGTCGGGGGCGCGGCCCACGCCGTCGATCCCGGGGATGAGGGGGAGCGCGTCGGTGCTCGTGTAGTGCGAGCCGTCGGCCTGGGAGCGCACCCGGGGGTGCAGGCCCGCGGCGATGACGTCGACGAGGACCTCGTCGGGCGCCTGCGGCGTCGGTGTGGGGATGTCCTGGCAGGTCGGTGGTGTGTCGAACGAGGTGACGACGGCTGCGCGCATGCTGGTCCTCCAGGGTGACCGGGGCCGGATCGCGGCTCCAAATGAGTGGTAACACGAACTAAATTAGATGGCGATACGAACTATTGCAAGGTAGGGTCGAGGGCATGAGCACACGCCCCGATCGCGACCAGGTCTCCGCCGAGCTGATGGACGGGCTGGTGCAGGCCTCGTTCGCCGTGATGGCGCTGTTGAGCCGGGTAGCGGCGGAGCACGATCTGTCGCTGACGCAGCTGCGGGTCCTGGCGATCCTGCGGAATCACGAGCCGGTGATGGCCGAGCTCGCGGCGCACCTCGGGCTGGAGCGGTCCTCGGTGAGCGGGCTGGTCGACCGCGCCGTACGGCGGGGGCTCGTGCGGCGCGACGCCAGCGAGAAGGACGGGCGGGCCGTCCGGGTCGCCCTCACTCCGGACGGGCGGCGCCTCGCCGAGGTTCTCACCGAGGAGGTCGCCGACCTGATCGCGCCCATGACCCGCGGTCTGGGTCAGGCCGACCGGAGGCGCCTCGGCGGTCTCCTGGCCAGGCTGCTCGAGTGACCAGGCCGCTTGAAACCGTTCTGACCTGCGGAGACGGCCTCCGAACGGATGGTAGCGGCATGTATACACGCAGGCAACATGCCGGAAATGTCAGTCCGGCATGTTGTTTGTCCGGGAGGTGAGCGTTTTGTCGCTCTTGCGCATCCGAATCAAGCTGCCGGACCGTCCCGGATCACTGGGCACGGTCGCCCGTACGCTGGGCGCCGCCGGCGCCGACATCGTCCAGGTGGTGGTGCTGGAGCGCGCCGCGGGCCGTGCCATCGACGACGTCACGGTCAGCTGGCCGGACGGCGTCTCGCTCGACGTCCTGTGCGACGCGCTGTACTCGGTCCGCGGTGTCGTGGTCGACGGGGTCTGGCGTACGAGCGAGGCACCGGGAGTCTTCTCCGACGTCGAGGTCGTGGGCCAGATGGCCGCGAACCCGCCGAACGGCGTCGTCGCGCTGGTCGAGGCGGTGCCCAAGATCTTCGGTGCCGACTGGGCGGCCATGCTGACCCCGGACGGCGCGGTGGTGCACGCGAGCTGGCAGGCGCCCGACCCGGTGGTGCCGCCGCCGTTTCCCGCCTCCGCCGGCCGCGCCTTCACCGGCGAGGACGGGGTCCGGTACGCCTGCGTGCCGGTCGGCGGCGCCACCCAGACATTGCTTCTGGCCCGGGTGGCGGCCCCGCCGTTCCACCGGACGGAGATCGAGCGGTTGATCCAGCTCGCGACGGCGGCCGAGGCCGTATTGGGCGTTTCAACAGCGGCGTGACAATCTATGGCGCGTGGCGAAGGCAAACAAGCAGCAAGGTCTGCTGACCGTCCTGCTGGCGCTCGCGGCCAATCTGGGCATCGCGCTGGCCAAGACGGTCGCCGCGTTGATCACCGGTTCCGCCGCCATGGCGGCGGAGGCTGGGCACTCGTTCGTCGACTCGATCAATGAACTGCTCCTCCTCATCGCGCTGCGGCGCAGTGGGCGGCCGGCGGACTCGCGGCATCCCTTCGGCCACGGCACCGAGCGCTACTTCTGGTCGCTGCTCGTCGCCGTGTGCATCTTCGGGATGGGGGCGCTGTTCGCGTTCATCCAGGGTTTCGGGGCGCTTCTCGGCAAGGGCGCCGAGGAGTCCAGCCCGCTCATCGGCTACGTCGTGCTGGCCGTCTCGGCCGTGCTCGAGTCCGTCTCGTGGCGGCAGGCGTTCCGCGAGACCCGGCAGCACGCACGCGAGCGAGGCCAGGGCCTTCTGGAGTTCCTCCGCACGACCGACGACCCGACCGCCAAGTCCGTGCTGTTCGAGGACTCGGCGGCGCTGCTCGGCATCACCTTCGCCGCTCTGGGCCTGCTGACGCACCAGCTGACCGGCTCGGCCGTCGGCGACGGCGTCGCCTCGCTGCTCATCGGCCTGATGCTGTCGCTCGTCGCGTTCCTGCTCGGCCGTACGAACCGGGAGCTCCTCGTCGGACGGCAGGCGCGGCCGGAGGTGCTCGAGGGCATGCGCCGGATGCTGACGGACGCGCCCGAGGTCGAAGAGCTCGTCGACCTGCTGACGATGAACGTCGGCGCCGACCAGATCCTCGTCTGCGCCCGGCTGGACTTCGACGACACTCTTGGCGCCGCCGACGTCGAACGCGCGTGCGCGCGGCTCGACGGCCAGTTGCACGAGACGTACCGCGAGGTCTATGAGGTCTTCCTCGAGCCCGTGCCCCGCGACGACCCCGGCCTGCGCCGGCGCGTTCTGGCCCGGTACGGCAGACAACGCGAGGTCGTGTCCGACGAGACCGCCTGACCCCGTTCACTCACAAATGTCGGTCTCGCGGCCTAACGTCGGGGCGTGAACCGTACCGACCGGCTCTACGCGATCGTCGAAGAACTCCGGGCGAGCTCGCCCGGCCGGCGCACCGCCCGCTCGCTCGCCGACCGCTTCGAGGTCAGCGTCCGCACCATCGAACGGGACGTGAGCGCGCTTCAGCAGGCCGGCGTGCCGATCTACGCCGACACCGGGCGCGGCGGCGGTTACACCCTCGACCGGACGCGCACCCTGCCCCCGATGAACTTCACCCCGGCGGAGGCGGTCGCCGTGGGCATCGCACTGGGCCAGGCCACGGGAGCGCCGTTCGCCCGCTCCGCGCGCACCGCCCTGCTGAAGATCATTGCCGCGATGTCGGCCGCCGACAGCGCCGAGGCGCGCGAGCTGGCCGAGCGGATCCAGTTCCTGGTGCCGGGCACGCGGGACGACCGCGCCTCCGTGCCCGCCGTCGTCGAGGAGGCCGTGGCCCTCCGCCAGGTGGTGCGCCTGGCCTACGTCGACCGCAACGGGGCCGAGACCGAACGCGACGTAGAGCCGGTCGCGTTCGTGTCGGGCCGGCGTGACTGGTACCTCGTCGGCTGGTGCCGCCTGCGCGAAGGCCCGCGCCTGTTCCGCATGGACCGCGTCCGGCGGGCGTCCCTGCTCGAGGAGACCGCGCCCGTACGCGACTTCGGCGACATGGCTCCGCGCGTTCCGGACCTGGTCGCGCACGCACTCCAACTCGACTGAGCTCCCCGCGAAACACCGACATAGGGCTGTCGCCGCCGGGCGGGATCGTTCGTGTCGTCCGCGCGGACCCGCGCGGAGTCCCCGATCGGAAGGCGACGATGATGAGCGCTCGGCACTACAACGCGGTGGAATGGTTCGAGGTCGCGACCGACCGGCCGGAGGAGGCCCGGCGGTTCTACGGCGAGCTGTTCGGCTGGGCCTTCGCCGGCGACGGGCCGTACCAGGAGATCACGACGCCGGGCGCGGACCACGTCAGCGGCGGCCTGTTCAACTCGGAGGGCCGGTTCCCCGGCTATGCCATCTTCTACGTGACGGTCGAGGACGTGGCGGCGACGCTGGCGAAGGCGGAGTCGCTGGGCGCCAAGACGATCGTGCCGACGACCACCACGCCGGACGGCCTGGTCTTCGCCCAGCTGCGCGACGCGACCGGCAACCTCTTCGGCATCTTCACCCCGCCGGGAGCCTGAGCCGGCCGGGTGGACGCTCGCCGGCGCGTCCACCCGCGCGGATCGCGACGGCGGTCGTCGGGGGAGAAGGCGAGGTCCGCCGGTCCGGTCAGCGTGACCTCGCCGATCATCATGGCCCTGCCGGGCGCGGTCCGGTGGAAGGATCCAGTCGACGTCGCCCGCCTTCGCCAGGCCGTGCCACCCGGTCATGGCGAGGGCGGCGGCCGGGCCGGGGCGCGGCGGCGGAACCCGCCTGTCTGCCGGGGCGCGGACCGGTCATCGTCTTCCTCCCCTCACGAATCGAGGCATCGGAGTCCGACAGGTGGTCAGCGTGTGTCCGGGCTCCAGTCCGTCACCAGGTTCAGCAGGCCGGGGAAGCGGGCGTCGAGGTCGGCGACGCGTACGTGGCTGCGGCGCTCCAGGCCGTACTGGCGCTGCCTGATGATCCCGGCCTCGCGCAGGGCCTTGAAGTGATGGGTGAGTGACGACTTCGGGCGGTCGAGGCCGAACCAGCCGCACGGGTGGTCGAATCGCTCCCGCTCCAGCAGCAGCTTGCGCACGATGCGCAGGCGCAGCGGTTCGCTGAGCGCGCCCAGCACCGTCTCCAGGCGCAGGTCGCCCACTGCCGGCTCGGGCAGGGGTTCGGGCAGGCCGGGAGGTTCCGGCAGTTCCTTGATGGCGGGCGCGGCGGCCATGGTCGGCGGCACGGGCGGCTCCTCCTGACGACGATCCCTTTGTTCGACTCCAATCGTACTGGATGTTATGTTCGACTTCGTTCGTACTAGTTCGAGTTGAGTCGTACTGCCGGGAGGCCGCAGTGTCCGAGAGTCAGACCGTTGCCGTGAGGCGGCGTACCGGAGCGGGGGTGCGTCCCGCTCCGACCTGGTGGGTGTGGCTGGCCGCCTGGCCGGTCGCCGCCGTGTTCGTGCTGTCCAACGCGGCGACCCCGCTCTACGTGCTGTGGCAGCGCGACATCGGCTTCTCCAAGGGCACGCTCACCGTGATCTTCGCCTGCTACATCGTCGGGCTGCTCGGCTCCCTGCTCGTCTCCGGCGTCGTCTCCGACCGGCTCGGGCGCAGGCACGTGCTGCTGCCCGCCCTCGGTCTCGCCCTCGCCGCCTGCGTGATCTTCGCGACCGCGTCGACGGTGACCGCGCTGATCGTGGCCCGCCTCTTCGCCGGCATCGCCGTCGGCGCCGTCGTCTCGGCCGGCATGGCGGCGGTCACCGACGTGGCGGGCCCGCACCGCAGGCGGCTCGCCGCGCTGCTCGCCTCCTGCTCCATGGTCTTCGGCGCGGGGCTGGGACCGCTGCTGGCCGGTGTGCTGTCGGAGGTCCTGCCGCGCCCGACCGTCACCGTCTTCGTCGTCGAGGCCGCGCTGCTGGTCACCGCCGTCCTCGCCGTCGCGCGCATGCCCGTGCCGCGTCCGGCCGCACCGGGCACGGGTGCCTGGGTGCGCCTCCCGCGCGTCCCCCACGGCAACGGCCGGCAGCTCACCCTCGGCGTCGCCGTGTTCGCCCCGGGCATCACCGCGACGTCCTTCGTGCTGTCGCTGGGACCCTCGCTGCTGTCCGGTCTGCTGGGCACCACCAGCCGCGTCGTCGCGGGCGCCATGGCGTTCGCGATGTTCCTCGCCGCCACCGCGGTACAGTTCGCCGTCCAGCGGCTGCGCCGGCGCACCGTTCTCACGGCGGGCGCGGTCGGCACCACGGCCGGCATGGCGGCCCTGATCACCGCCGTGCACACCGGGTCCGTCCCGGCGCTCATCGCCGCCGCCCTGCTGGCCGGCGCGGGCCAGGGCATGGGCCAGCTCGGCGGTCTGTCCCTGCTCAACTCCAGCGTCCCGGCCCGGCGTCTGGCCGAGGCCAACGCGGCTCTCAACGTGGGCGGTTACCTGCCCGCCGGTGTCCTGCCCGTCTCCGCCGGCTACCTCAGCGACGCCGTGGGTCTCACGTCCGGGGCGACCGCCTTCGGCGCCGCGCTGCTGACCCTGGCGGTCGTCGGCGGCATCGTGGTCCTCACCGACCGCCGCCGCACGACGGCGTGACCCGCCCGCGTCAGCGTCTCGTGACACTCGTCGGCGGCCGGGGCACGACCGCGGTTCCAGGCGCCGGGTCCGTTCGGGGAGCCGATGACGTCCGGCTCGTGAGCGCGGCGCGGGCGCGGCTCAGAGCGTACGGCGCGCGCGGACGTCTCGACGGTGCGGAGACGACGGCGAGCCCGCCGAGCAGCAGGACGGAGCCCGCGGTCACCGGCGCGGACGGGCGTTCGCCGAGGATGGAGACGGCCAGAGCGGTGGCGACCAACGGCTCGGCCAGGGACAGCGTGCCCGCGGTCGCGGCGGTGACGCGGCGCAGGCCGGTGACGAAGAACCAGTACGCCAGCGCCGCGGTGACCGGGCCGAGCCACGTGACCAGGGCGAGCGCGCGTACGGTGCCGAGCGCGGGCAGGTCGGCCAGGGTCCACGGAGCGAGGACCGCCCCGCCGGCCAGCAGCGTCACCGAGACGGCGGCCGGCATGCCGACGCCACGCTGGATGAGCCGCTTGGCCGACACCGTGTAGATCCCGAAGCACCCCCCGGCCAGCGCCCCGAACGCGGCGCCGTACACGCCGACCCGTACGGCGCCGGCCGGCGTCATCACCAGGGCGCAGCCGATGATCGCGCATGCCGTGCCGCCGATCCAGCGCCGCGTCAGCCGGGTGCCGAGCACCAGCCGTTCGCAGACGCCGGTGCTGACCGGTGCGACCCCGAACGCGATCGCGGTCGCGACGGCCGCGCAGGTCCGCGCGACCGAGGTCATGAACGCGGCCTGGAACGTGGCGGTGGCGGCGGAGGCGGCCAGCAGCGGCGGCCACGACGTCCGGGACAGCGTGCGGTACGCGCGGGGAGCCGTCACCAGAACGGTGCCCGCCAGCACGACGCCGCCGAGGAGGATCCGGGCGCCGCCCAGCGCGACCGGCCCCGCGGCGACGTCGGCCAGCAACTGGGCCGGTCCGACGGTGCCCCACAGGATTCCGGCCATGAGCACCAGCAGCACCCCGGAAGCGTCATTTCGTTGCTCCATTGCCGCGACGTTAGGGAGAAATACGCGATGAGAGCCCACGGGCCGAACTTCGTTCGAGCGAGCCCGGCCCGGCCGTCACTCGTTCGGCGCACCCCGCGTTTCACCGCGCTCAACCGTACGAAGTTCGGTGATCACGCTCCACGACGTCGGAAAGTTCGGACTGCTCCACCGGCTGTACGTAGTCGAACACCACGGTGGTGCGCACGTCCACGAACTCCTTGCGCCGCGCGAGGCGGTCGAGGACGAAGTCCCGCAGGTACCGCGTGCTGGGCACGGCCACGTGAACGAGGATGTCCTCGTTGCCCGTCACGACGAACACCCCCAGCGTCTCGGGGAGCTTGGCCATGCTGTCCCGCACCGATTCGATGGCCTCCCGCGACTGCGGCCTGATCCGGATCGAGATCAGCGCCTGTACGCTGCGGCCGAGCGCCGTCATGTCCACCCCGGCGTGAAAGCCGGTGATCACTCCGCGGTCGCGCAGGGTGCGCGTCCGCTCCAGGGCGGTCGAGGGGGCGATCCCCACCGCCTGCGCCAGTTCCCGGTTGGTCTGCCGGCCGTCTCGCTGCAGCCGGCGCAGGATCGCCCGGTCCACCGCATCCACGAAAACCCCTCCATCACGCCGAACTCCGTGCGCGCGGCGTCGGCTCGCCGCCGCATTCGCCGAATTTTATTCGGCCGCGCCTCGCGCCGGGAGCACACGCCATCGGGGACGCCCGGGAGATCAGGGCTGAGCGTGCCGGGGTTCGGGTTCCCGCACCACGGATCTGGCTGGCAGCACGATCGTGCGGTCCCGCCCCGGCGACCCAGGCTTGCGCCATGCCCTTTTCGAACCCGCGCGGCCGGGACGGCCGCCTTCCGGCGTACGACGGTCTCCGAAGCCGCGCCGCCGGCTCACCGCACTCACCCGACGACCCCGTCTCCTCCCGCGACGGCGCGGCGGTTCGGTGTGATGGCCTGCACCGGCGCTACGGCGGCGGCGCGAACGCCGTCCACGCGCTGCGCGGCGTGACCGTCGCCTTCGCACCGGGGACCTTCACGGCCGTGATGGGGCCCTCCGGGTCGGGCAAGACGACCCTGTTGCACTGCGTCGCGGGCATGGACCGGCCGACCTCCGGCACCGTCTGGTGGGATCGGACCGAGGTGTCCCGGCTGCGGGAGCGGCGGCTGGCCCGACTGCGCCGTGCCGAGGTCGGTTTCGTCTTCCAGTCGTTCAATCTGATGCCCGCGATGACGGTCGAGCAGAACGTGACGCTGCCGGGCCGGCTGGCCGGCCGCCCGCCCGGGCGGACGGCGGTGCACGAGGCGCTGAGGCAGGTGGGGCTCGGCGGGCGCGAGCGGCACCGTCCCGGGCAGTTGTCCGGCGGCCAGCAGCAGCGGGTCGCCATCGCGCGGGCCCTGGTCTCCCACCCGAGGGTGCTGTTCGCCGACGAGCCCACCGGCGCACTCGACCGGCGGACCGGCGTCGAGATCCTGTCGCTGCTGCGCGCCGGCGTCGACGAGCAGGGGCAGACCTGCGTCATGGTGACGCACGACGCGGTCGCCGCCGGTTACGCCGACCGCGTCGTGGTGCTCGCCGACGGCGTCATCGTCGATGACCTGGATCGTCCGTCGGCGGCGGCGGTCTCCGACCGGCTGAGCCGGCTGGGAGGCTGACATGCTGCGGCTGGCCTTCGGGCAGATCCGGACCCGGCCCGCGACATTCGCCGGGCTCGCCACCGCCCTGTTCATGGCGGTGACCGCGATCACCCTGTTCGGGTCGCTGATCGCCGCGAGCGTCGTCTCTCCTCCGTCGCGCGCGGGGCAACCCGGTCTCGTGGTCATCGGCGGTGCGTTCGGGGAGATCGCCATCCTGGTCGCCCTGTTCGTGGTGGCCAACACCCTCGGCTTCGCGATCCGTCAGCAGCATCGGGATCTGGCGTTGCTGCGCACCGTGGCGGCCACTCCCCGGCAGGTCCGCGGGCTGGTGCGCCGGCAGGTCCTGATCGTGGTCCTTCTCGTCGGCCCGGCCGGCTGGGCGGCCGGGCTCCTGGGCGCCCACCGTCTGCTCCGCGCGCTCGTGGACCGGGACCTGGCGCCGGCCGGGAGCCGGATTCCCTCCACCCCGGTTCCCGCCGCGGCGGCCTCGGTGATCGCGCTCGTTCTCGGGATGCTGTCGGCCGTGGTCGCGGCCCGCCCGGTCTGCCGCGTCGCACCGGCCGTCGCGCTCGGGGAGAGCGTCGGCGGCGACCGGCGGGCCGGACCGATCCGTACGCCGGCCGGGCTCCTCGCGCTCGCCGGTGGGGCCGGTGTCTGCCTCGCCATCGCCCGGCAGCCCCCGGACAAGGCCGGGCAGGGGGCGTTGCTGGCCACGCTGATCCTCATGGTGGCGGTCGCGCTCCTTGGGCCGCTGTTCACCGTGGCCCTCGTCGCGGTCCTCGGCGTGCCCGTACGGATCGTCGCGCCCCGCTCAGGCCGGCTCGCCGACGCGAACCTGCGCGGGTACGCCGCCCGGCTGTCCTCGGCCGTGGTCCCCCTGGCGCTCCTGACCGCGCTGGCATGCACGTTCCGGTCCCTCGGCGATACGGTCGGGGCGGCCGCTCACCATCTCTCGGGAACGGAGCTGACCTCGGTGAACTCCGCCAATGACGGCTGGCTCCGTCAGGTGGAGCTGACCATCCTCGTCTGCTTCGGCGGTGTGGCGACGGTCAACACCCTGGCGGCGCTGACCGCCGCGCGGCGCCGCGAGTTCGCGCTGCTGACGCTGGTCGGTGCGACCCGCCGGCAACTCGCGTCGATGCTCTGCGCCGAGTGCCTGCTGATCACGGCGGTGGGCACGCTCACCGGCACCGCCGTCGCGGGGGTCACGGTGAGTTCGTTCAGCGTGACTCTGCCGGGGTCCCCGCTTCCGTCGATCGATCCGGGGGGTTATGGGGCGATCGCCGTGGGGGTGGCGATGCTGGCGGCGCTGGGCATCCTGCTGACCGGGCTGCGCGCGGCGTCCAGGCCGGCGGCCGAGACGGTCGCGGGGCAGCGTGGCTGACCGCTCCGCCGGGCTCCGGCGCGTCGTCCGGTTGCGGCCCGGCGAGGTCGTCTTCGCCG
>NZ_JBHLZP010000207.1:0-13401 GCF_042429965.1 Actinoallomurus acaciae | reverse complement strand
AACCCGGTCGCCGTCGCGGTGGCCAGCCCGGCCGCGAGGCCGCCCGAGCCGGGGGCGGCGGCGATGGCCACGCTGTCGGCCACCACGCAGAGCACCAGGGCGGCGATCTCGGCGACGAGCGGGCCACGGCGGACGACGGTCCCGCCCGTTCGCGGCGATGAGCCGCCCTCAGATCGCGCACCGGTCATGCCATCGAGGATGCCGCCTCTCCCCGATGCCCGGATCATCCGCGGGTTCGAATCGGGTCGGCCGAAAGTCGGAGGGGACGGCGCCAAGACCGAACGCGGGACCGAGGCGGGCCGCGGTGGTCTCTCGGCAACATTCGGAGCGACCGGACAGGAACGCAGACAGAGAAGGTGGTTTCGATGATGTCCGAGGAGAGGGAGCCCTGGCCCGCCGACGACCCGTGGTACCGGTTCACGCCGAGGAACCTCATCACCGGTTACCTGAGCCTGTTCGCCTCGCTGGTCTGCCTGGGCTGGAGCGTCATGAGCCTGCTCGACCACGACACCGGGACGCGGCAGACGATCTTCTTCGCGATATTCGGAGTGGTCGCGGTGATCTGGCTGGTGCGCACCACGAACGGGCTCAAGGTGCTCCTGCGCCGCCGCTCCGGCCGGTGAGGCGCCCGGCGACCTCGGGGACGCGGTCCAGTTCGACGCCGAACCAGGACCGGTAGGCGGCGAGCACCTCGGCGTCGCCGGTGAGCTCCCGCTCGTCACGCTCGCCGTCGACCGTACGGATGAGGGTGCGTCCGCTCAGGGTCACCCGGCCCGACTCGGTGAGCATCGAGCAGACGAGGGAGCGGGTGAAGTGCGACCTCGGCGAGGTGCGGTGCCACCAGCAGCCGGCCTCGAAGTCCTCCAGCGCGCGTGGCCGGGTCTCCAGGCGGTACTCCGGCCGGCCGTCCTTGATGACGTCGAGGTCGCCTTCGGGCGTCTCGGCGATCCGGAAGACGCCGCCGGGGTCCGGCTGGTCGCCACGGGCGTCCAGCCGCAGCGGGTGATGCGTGTGGGCGCCGAAGCCGACGTCGGCGAGCCACGGCCCGACCCGCAGCGCCATGTGGTCGTACGGCACGCCGAGCCGGTCACCGTCGAACACGCGGGCCGCGAGGAGCTCCACGTCGAAGCCGAGCGCGGCGAGCAGCGTCGCGAACGCCCCACCCAGCTCGTAGCAGAAGCCGCCGCGCCGGCGCCCGACGACCTTGGCGACGAGCGCCTCGGGGTCCAGGACGATGTCCTCGCCGAGATGGATGCTCAGGTTCTCGAAGGGCACCGCGAGCAGATGTCGGGTGTGCAGGTCGCGCAGCGCCTCGTCATCGGGCCGGGCCGGGCGTCCGGCCCCGATCCGGGCAAGGTAGGCGTCCACCCAGTTGTCGTTCACGGTCGCTATTTCCCCACATCATGGGAGGAGCGCACCATCGGCCGTGAGTCCTAGACCTGGCCGCGGAACAGCTCCGACCGCGGGCCCATGATGATCCGGTCGCCCGAAACGAGGGTCCGCATGATGCCGCGCAGCCGGGTCTCGTCGATCGAGACGCATCCCGCGGTCGGGGTCTTGCCGCCGACGTGGAAGAAGATGGCCGAGCCGTGTCCGGGCACCGGCCTGGGCCGGTTGTAGTCGATGACGACCGCCTGGCGGTACGACCCGAGCTGCATGATGGTGGACAGGTCCTCGTCCGCCGGGTGGCAGGTGCCCGAGTAGTAGTCGTTGTAGTGGCTCTCGCCGGGCGTGGCGCCCCAGCAGTCGCCGGAGTCGCGCAGCGTGCGGTACGGCAGCCGGGTGCCGGGGTCGCCCATGCCGAACGCCTGCGTGAAGGTGAAGGAGCCGGTCGGGCTCTTGCCGTCGCCCTCGCGCTTCTGGCCGGGGCGGGCGAAGCCGTTCACGCCCGCGCGCCCCTCCGTCTCGGTGAGCTTCGCCCACGAACGCCCCTTCTTGGCGCATTCGGTGACGACGACGTGGTTCGAGTCGTAGTCCGACGAGACCGCCACGACCAGGTGCTGAGCGCTGCCGGTGGGGTATCGCAGCCTGCCCTGAGAGATCGCCGAGCAGGGGTCGAACGGCGCGGCGGCGGCCGGGGGACCCAGAGCCGTGAGCGACGCGAGTGCGGCGCCCCCGGCCAGCGCGAGCGACGCCAGCGTCCTGTAGTTCACCGCTCCTCCAAGAGCGCGCCGGTACGAACGGGGGTACGCACTCGCGATCCGGCGCTTTAGTCTGTCTGCATGATGAATCTCCCTGAGCGGCGCGAGATGCGCATCTCCGACGCCGATCGGGACGACGTCGCCGCGATCCTCCGCGAAGCGGCCGGGGAAGGCCGCCTTGACCTGGAAGAACTCGACGAACGACTCAGCGCAGTGTACGCCGCGAAGACGTATGGTGACCTCGAGCCCATCACCCGTGACCTGCCGTCGGAGTCCCATTCCGCGCCGCGGGCCCCTTCCCGCGACCGGTTCGGCGGCACGCCCACCTCGACGATGGGCATCGGGATCCTCGGTGGCTTCGAGCGCAAGGGCGGCTGGGTGGCGCCCGAGACGTTCAACGCCGTGGCGTTCTGCGGCGGCGGCGTGGTGGACCTGCGCGAGGCGCGCTTCTCCGGCCCACAGATCACGATCCGGGCGTACGCCGTGATGGGCGGCGTGCAGATCCTCGTCCCCGAAGACGCCGAGGTGCACGTCGGCGGTCTCGGCATCATGGGCGGCTTCGACACACGGGCGACCGGCCCGGGCGCACCGGGCGCGCCACGAATCGTCGTCACCGGCGTGGCGTTCTGGGGCGGCGTCGGCGTCGAACGCAAGGCGACGGACGCGGAGCTCAAACGCCGCAAGCTCGAACGCAAGCAGCAGAAACAGCAGCGCCAGCTCGAACAGTGAGACGGGCCGCTCTCACCAGGTGAGAACGGCCCGCATCATTCCCGCCTGCCCAGCCGGACGGCGCCGCGCTTTGGTTCCGCGCCCTGGTGCCGCATCTCGGCGCTGGCGCCCCGGTCCCGCACTCCGGTCCCACGCCCTGATGCCGCATCTCGGCGTCGCGCCCTGGTCCCGCACCCTGTTCCCGCGTCCCGAGTCGCGGCCCCACGTCCCGCGCCCGTCCCGCGCCCGTCCCGCGCCCGTCCCGCGCCCGTCCCGCGCCCCTCCCGCCCGGGGGCTCCAGCCCACTTCCAGTGTCCAGGGCGAGGGGCGGAGGGCGGAAGATGCGCAGGGCGGCTGTGGATAACCTGCGGCCGATCACTACGGCTCATCACTGCGGCCGATCACTACGGCCCGTCATCCCGCTCGCTCCGGCCGCTCGCTCCGGCCGATCACTCCGGGCGGGCGCGCAGTGGCAGCAGGAACGCCGCGCCGAACGTCAGTGCCACCAGGCCGACCTCGATCCACAGCGTGAGGTTCATCGCCTGGCCGAACCCGCGCTTGGCCGACTGTTCGGCGGCGCGCGCCGCAGCCAGCCGTACCGGCGCCTCGGCGGTGCGCAGGTCGCCCTCCAGCCGTACGCACGAAGGCGGCACCTCCTCCTGGTCCTTGGCGGCCGCCCGGTCGTGGCCGCAGGTGCGCAGCTCGGTGACCAGGTGGTCCCGCATCGGCTGTTGGACACCGGCCGCGGCGAGGGCGCGCGGTGCGACCGTGTCGGTGGCGCCGGCGACATGGCTGCCGAGGAACCCGAAGAACAGCGTGCCCAGCACCGCGATGCCGAGCGTGCTGCCGAGTTGCTGTACGGCGGTGAGCGTGCCGGAGGCGGAGCCGGTCTCGTGCCTCTCCACGCTCGCCAGGACGATGTCGAAGAACGGCGCCATCAGCACGCCCATGCCCAGGCCGGTCAGGGCGAGCGCGGGGATCAGCTGCCAGGGTGAGACGTCGACGCCGGTCAGGTGCAGGGTGACGATGACGGCCGCGACGCCCGCGGCCATGACGATGAGGCCGGCGTGGAGGACCGTACGGCCGAACTTTTGGACGGCCTGGGCGACGCCGAACCCGCCGACCATGCCGACCGAGAGCGGCACGCCGACGAGGCCCGCCTTGAGCGGTGAGTAGCCGAGACCCAGCTGGGTGAAGAGGCTGAAGACCAACGAAAACCCGGAGATGCCGGCGAAGAACACGAGCCCGACGATCAGGCCGCCGGTGAAGCCGCGCTTGCGGAACAGGCCGGGCTCGACTAGCGGGTCACCGCCCGAGCGGCGCTTGCGCGCCTCGTACCAGCCGAAGAGTCCGAAGAGGGCGACCGCGACGGCCATGGAGACGAAGGTCCACGCGGGCCAGCCGAGCTCACGTCCCTGGACGAGCGGATAGACGATCAGGAGTGAGGCGAATCCGGCCAGCACCACGCCGACCAGGTCCAGTCGCGGCGGCCGTGCCGCCCGCGACTCCGGCAGGAAACGCAGGCCGCCGAGCAGCGCGAGCAGCCCCAGCGGCAGGTTGATCAGGAAGATCATGCGCCAGCCGGTGCCGAAGTAGTCGGCGTCGATCAGCCAGCCGGCCAGCACCGGACCGCCGACCGAGGACAGGCCCATCACCGGCCCGAACATGCCGAAGGCCGTCCCCATCTCCTGTTCGGCGAACATCTCCTTGATCAGGCCCAGGCCCTGGGGAAGCATCACGGCGCCGAAGAGCCCCTGTAGTCCTCGGCAGGCGATCAGCATCTCGGGCGACGGCGACACCGCGCACAGGAGCGAGCCGACGGTGAAGCCGAGCGCTCCGATCAGGAACATCCGCCGGCGGCCGACGATGTCGCCCAGCCGGCCGCCGGTGATGAGGCCGACCGCCATGGCCAGCGTGTACGCGGCGCCGAGCCACTGGATCGTGCTCGCGCCGCCGCCGATGTCGGCCCGGATGGACGGGGCCGCGATGTTCATGATCAGCGCGTCGAGCAGGTCCATGACCTCGGCGGCCAGCAGAACGAACAGCGCGATCCATCGCAAGGGATACGGCTCACGGGCCGCTTCGGGCCCCGTCAGGGACTCGGTCGACGTGGTCATGGTCTCCTCCGAGGTAACGAACAACGCTCCGGTATTGAACTATGATCGTTGCAAGAACGCCGTTCGTAGATTGAAAACAGCGTTCCACCGAAAGCTGGCGGGATGTCTCGTTCTCAGAGAAGATATATCGCGTCGTACCGACGGTCAAGACATATCGCGAATGCGGTAGACAGGGGCCCGCGGCTCGGGGTCGCCGTAGTACTCGCCGAGAATCGGGCGGATATGGCTGAGTAGGCTCCTGATCTGAGGATCTTGGGCTGGAGGTCGTGTTTGGCGACGCGGGTGTTCGCGGACGAGGAGTTGGAGCGTCTGCGGGGGTTTCCGGAGATCGGCCGGGATGAGTTGGCCAGGTTTTTCACGCTGACTCCGGCGGATGTCGCGTTTGTTGATCCCGGCCGCGGGCGTGGCCCGGCGGATCGGCTGGGGCTGGCGGTGTGGTGGCGTTGTGTACGTTGCCGTGGCTGGGTTTCGTTCCGGACGAGGTGTGCGCGGCACCGCCGGTGGCGGTCGCCCGGCTGGCAGATCAGCTCGGCGTTGACTCGGCCGTTTTACGGTCCTGTGGCGGGCGGGCGAAGACGCGGACCGAGCATCTGCGGCTGGCGGCGCGGTATCTAGGGTGGCGGCTGCCGACCGCGCTGGAGTCGAAGGAGCTGGACGAGTTCCTGTTGGCGCGGGCGATGGAGCATGACTCGCCGACGCTGCTGTTTCGGCTGGCGTGTGAGTACTTGATCTCGGCGAAGGTGATTCGTCCCGGCCCGGTGACGGTGGTGGAGCGGGTCGCGCATGCCCGCGCCGAGGCACAGCGGGAGACCTACGATCGCCTGGCGCACGAGTTCACTGACGAACGGTGCGCCGCGCTGGACAAGCTGCTGGTGGTCGATCCCGAGGTCAAGATGACTCGGTTGCGGTGGCTGTCGAGTTGCGGTGGCTGTCGACTGGCCCGGTGGAGGCGTCCCCGGCCGCGGTGAAAGCCGAGGCCGCGAAGCTGGAGTTCCTGCGTGGCCTGGGCACGGACACCCTAGATCTATCGGTGCTGCCTGCCGAACGGCGCCGATTCCTGGCGACCGTAGGCCGTCGGTTGACTGCGCAGGCGCTGGAGCGGCGCGATCCGCAACGCCGGTATCCGATTTTGTTGACGCTGCTGACGCAGTCGGCCACCGATGTGCTCGACGAGGTGGTGCAGCTGTTCGACCAGGCGGTCTCGGCGCGGGAGAGTAAGGCCGAACGGAAGATGCGTGACGTCTTGGCCCATCGCGGCAAGGCCGGGGAGGACCGGCAGGCGTTGCTGGACGCGATCCTCGCGATTGCCGCTGACCCGACGGTGCCGGATGAGGAGGTCGGCGGGCTGATCCGGGGTGAGCGGGGCGCCGGACGGGTTTGTGCCCGCCAGGTGGCATGGCTACTTGGGAGCCGCGGTGACCTCTGGCAACGCCAGCGCCTACCGGCACTACTGGGAGCTGTGTGTGCTGTTGGCGCTGCGGGACGGCCTGCGCAGCGGGGATGTGTTCGTGCCGGGTTCACGCCGCTATTCCGACCCGGCCGCTTGCCTGCTGACCCTGGACAAGTGGGCCGATCAGCGCGTGGAGTTCTGCAGGTTGGTCGGCAAACCTGTAGAGGCTTTTCGCGCGCTGGCCCGCGCGGAGGACGAACTGGGCGAGGCGCTCGGTGAGTTGGAGGAGGTCCTGGCGGCCGGGGATGGCCCGGTGCGGCCGGACGACGATGGTGACCTGGTGATCTCGCCGTTGTCGGCGGAGGACGTGCCGGCCGAGGCGGTGGCGCTCAAGGCGGAGCTGACCGAGATGCTGCCGTTCGTGCCGATCGTGTCGTTGCTGAACGAGCTCGACAAGCGCACCGGGTTCCTGGACTGCTTCGCCCACGCTGGCGGCAAGCAGGCCCGCAGCTCGGAGTTGAAGCGGAACTTGATCGCGGTGCTGATCGCGCATTCCACCAACTTGGGGTTGACGCGGATGGCCGACGCATGCGGCATCTCCTACGACGTGCTCGCGTGGACATCTGCGTGGTATGTGCGTGAGGAGACGCTGCGCGCGGCGAACCTGGCGATCATCGGCTATCACCAGCGGCTGCCGCTGACCCCGGTCTTCGGCGCTGGCACTTTGTCCTCCAGCGATGGCCAGCGATTCCCGACGCGGGGCAAGTCGATTACCGCCCGGGTCGATTACCGCCCGGGCGTTGAGCCGGTATTTCGCGCATGAGGGGCTGTCGACGTACACGCACGTGACCGACCAGCACAAGCATCCGGGATCTGGGCAAGATCACCCTCTACCGCACTGGGCCCCGCTCTGAGGCGTAAGCGGCGTTCCCGCTCACCGGGCCCCTGCTGACCCGCCGACTCAACACCGATCTGATCGCCGAGCACTACGACGACCTGCTCCGGCTGGCCGGGTCGCTGAAGTTCGGGCACGCCACCGCCTCGCTGCTGGTCGGCAAGCTATCGGCCTCCGGCCGGCAGAACGCCCTGGCCGCGGCGTTGAAGGAGTACGGGGCGCTGCGGCGGACGATCTACGCCGCC
This sequence comes from Actinoallomurus acaciae, assembly GCF_042429965.1. Classification (NCBI taxonomy): domain Bacteria; kingdom Bacillati; phylum Actinomycetota; class Actinomycetes; order Streptosporangiales; family Thermomonosporaceae; genus Actinoallomurus; species Actinoallomurus acaciae. The sequence goes on along the minus strand of NZ_JBHLZP010000207.1, from coordinate 5,905 downwards.
CGCTACCTGGCCGACCCGGCGTACCGGCGCAAGATCGCCCGGCAACTGAACAGGGCGAGTCGCTACACGCCCTCAAACGGGACTTGCTGTACGCCCATGAGGGGACCGTGCGCGCCCGCCACCTCGAGGCGCAGACCGAACAAGCATGGTGCCTCACATTGGTCACCAACGCCGTGGCCGCCTGGACGACCGAGTACTACGGGCTGGCCGTGGAGTCGATGCGCGCGACCGGGCGGCGCATCGACGATGAGGTCCTGGCCCACATTTCCCCAGCGCACAGTGAGAACATCAACTTCTTCGGCTCCATCGACGTCGACATCGAGGGCGAACTCGCGCAGCTCGGCCCCACCGGGTACCGGCCGCTGCGGGTGCGGGACACATTGTTCTGACCGGCCCACGGTTTACTGGTGGGCTTCGCGTATTCGTTCAGCGCGCACTCGTCCGTGACGTCGTCTTTTCGGTCACCGGATGTGACTGCCCGGGGCGTAGCGGGTGAGCAGGGGGACGAGTACGCGTGCGTTGGGACTGCCCCAGCCGGTGACGGGGTCGTAGCCGGGTGCCGCCCGGTAGCCGCTGATCGTTTTGTCGGAGACCGTCACGGTGTTGTCCCCCGTGGTCACGTCGTGGAACGCGCCGTGGTGGCCGGCGCTGTGGCCGATGCGGTAGATGACGGGGTTGACGAAACCCAGGTCGTGTCCGGCGGACTGGTTGGCCAGGGCGATCAGCGCGGCCCACAGCGGGGTGCTGGCGCTGGTGCCGCCGGCTCCGAAGATGGTGTCTCTCTGGTCGCTGCCGCTGATGACCATCGCCATGCCGGTGCTGGGAGCGGCGTCGGCGGCCACGTCGGGCACCGCCCGGCCGACGTTGGTGCCGGAGACGCCGTCCTGGTAGTCCGGCCGGGAGAACAGGTGGCTGAAGCCTCCGCCCGTGCCTTGGGAATGTGAAGGGACACTCCAGGCGGTCTCGCCGATGTAGGCGCCAGTTTGGTGGCTGGCTTTGAAAATGGTGCCGCCGGCGGCCAGGACGAGTGGGTCCGAGGCCGGCGCGCTGACCTCCTTGACCGGGGTCCAAGGATCCTGGCGGGTGGAACCGGGGCAGGGCCTGCTCACGGCGCCGGTGTCACCTGAGCCGGCGACGACTGTGACATGACGGTTCCGTGCTGCTTGCAGCACCGCGTGCTGCCGGGCGATCTGGGTGCCGGTGAGGCAGTGCTCGCCCCAGCCTGCGCTGATCGAGATCACGTCGGTGTGGGAGAGGCCGCGTCGCAGCGCACCGGTCAGCGCGGCCATGGCGCTGGCGGGGCTGCTCAGGGCGGTCGGCTCGACCAGGACCACGCGGATCGTCGCAGCCGGGGCGAGCGCGTGCAGGATCTGGACGTCTTGTACCTCCTCCTGGTTGGCCAGCCACGGCGAGGCGTCTCCGGCGAGCGTGGGGTCGACCTTCAGCCGTGCGGCGGGCAGGCCGAACAGGCCGTCGAATCGCCTCATGTCCTGGCGGATATCGCTGACCTTGGGCGGCGACACCGGCTGCTGTACGCCGAGTGCGGGCACCATGATGGTCTGGCCGCGGCCGTCGATCCCATGGTCCAGTAGTGGCTGGATGCCGTAGGCCACCCGGAGCTGGCGCGGGGTGTAGCAGGTGGCCAGGGAGTCGCAGTCCGTCGCCACGCTGTCGGGTGGAGTGGCTGCTGCCGCCTGGACGGTCCGGTCGCCGGTGGGCGCGCATCCGGCCGCGGCAATGAGCATGCCCGCTGCGGCGAGACCCGTCGCGATCCGCGCCCATACGTGCGGACGGGCGGTCATTCGGAACTTGATCACGTTGTCTCCATGGGGGCGTTGTTCGTGGAGTGGCTTGAGCACGACGGGCGAGACTCCAGACGCGGCCGGGATGCCCACGGCGCCGCAGGCAGGCGGCACGTGGGCTCCTCTTCGTCTTGAGCCTTCGCCCGGACCTGGCAGGCGGAGGTCTAGGTTCGGACCGTTTGTGCGCCACGGGTGAGACCAGGCACGTATCGGCCGGGCCCCGAGTGCCGGTAGGGGTCAGGTGCTGCGGCTGTGTAGCAGCCCGATGGTGATGCCGGCGAGCACGACGGCGAGGCCGATGAACAGGGAGGCCTCGATGATCTGGAAGGTCCAGAACCGGCTCGCGGGCTGGTAGACGACCTTGAGGTGCAGTCCGAGCCCGCGCAGGTAGGCGTCGGCGGCGGGGCCGCCGAGAGCGTTCCTCCGCTGGGAGATCTGCTCCTGGAGGGCGGTGGTGACCGGGTGACCGGTCTTGTCGACCAGGCCCTGGCTGAGGGTCCAGCCCGGCGTGCCCGGCGTGGTGGGCACGGTCATCGGGCCGATGCTGCCCCAGTGGCCGCTTGGAGGCAGCAGGTGGGTCACCGGCGTCTGGTATCGCTGCCGCAGCCAGAACTCCACCGGGAGACGCAGCGCCATGAACGCGGCGAACGCCGCGACGATCGCCGGGACCGTGCGGCGGAGCACCTGCCCCGCCAGGACGCCCGCCGCGAAGGCGAAGAGCGTGTACCCGGTGAGTGAGAGCCCTTCGAGATCGAACGCCCCCGGGGAGAATCTGCCGGACACATCGTCGATCGGGCCGCGGAACCAGCCGAAGATCCCGCCGAGGACCACCGTGGTCACCACGATCCCGAGACCGACCAGCAGGATCTTGGCGATCAGCCACCGGGTCCGGGGCACCGCCTGGGTCCAGGCCAGGCGCCAGGTGCCGTGCTCGTACTCGCGGCCGAGCAGGCTCGCGCCGATAGTCGCGCCGATCAGGCCGGGTACCGGGGTGAACCAGGTCAGCAGGTGGTTCGCGATGCCGTTGAACCGGTTCATGAACGCGGACATGGCGGACTGGCAGCCGTCACCGCCGGTGCCGTGGACCAGGCACGGTCCAACGCCGTGCTGGTCATAGGCGCCGCGGATCGCGTGGCCGTACGGGAGGAAGACCAGGGCGGTGACGGCGATCAGCGCCAGGCCGGCGAACGCCTGGACGCGGTGCTGCCGCCAGGTGAGCCAGATCATCGGGTGAGCTCCGTCGGTCGTTCGAGGTAGGCGAGGATGAGTTCTTCCAGGCCGACCGGCTGAGATCGCCAGGTCGGATGCAGATCGGGCCCGGTCTCGGTGCGGACCAGCAGGTCGGTGTGGCGGTCGCTGTACGTGGCACGGACCAGCCCGGGCATCGACGCTTCGGCGTCGGTGCGCGGCCCGGTGAGCATCCGGTGGCCGGCCAGGACCTCCTCGATCGCGCCGGCGAGTTGGGGTGTGCCACCTTTCAGGAGCACCAGCCAGTCACACGCCGCCTCCAGATCGGCGATCACGTGGGAGGACAGCAGGACGGTGATCTCGTCTTCGGCGACGGCGGCCATCACCGTGCGCATGAAGTCGCGGCGCGCGATCGGATCGAGGTTGGCCAGCGGCTCGTCCAGAACCAGGAGGGCGGGACGCTTGGCGAGCGCCAGTGCCAACGCGACCTGGGCCTGCTGGCCGCCGGACAGACTTCCGGCACGCTTGGCGAGGGGGATGGCGAGTTCTCCCAGCCTGCGTTCGGCCAGTGGCTGATCCCAGCGCAGGTTGAGTGCGCGTCCCATCCGGAGCAGGTCGGACACCGAGAATCCCTGGTAAAGCGGGTGTTCCTGGGCGACGAAGCCGACCTTTGCCAGCGCCTCGGCCGAGCCCGCGCGGGCGTCCTGGCCGAGAACCTCGACGGTGCCCTCTGTCGGGTGCAGCAGGCCGGTGACCAGTTGCAGCAGTGTGGTCTTTCCCGCGCCGTTCGGGCCGACCAGCGCGATCACCGACCCGGCGGGCAGCCGCAGGGTGCAGTCCCGCAACGCCCACGCCTTGCCGTACCGCAGACCGAGGCTCTTGGTCTCCAGTGCCGTGTTCACGCCACTCCCTCCGCCCTCAACTCGTTGCGGATGGTGGCGAACATGGCCGTGACCATCTCGTCATCGAGCCCGGCGGCATAGGCGTCGCGGACCCACTGTTCGAGCGAGCGACGCAACCGGGCGTGCGCCCCCGGGGCCACCGGCTCGACGGAGGCGGTGATGAAAGTGCCCTGTCCCGGCCGAGGTGTCACCATCCCCTCGTTCTCCAGCTGGCGGTAGGCCTTCACCACCGTGTTCGGATTGATCGCCAAGGAGGCGACCACCTCCTTCACGGTCGGCAGCTGGTCCCCGGAGTGCAGGTAACCCAGCAACAACGCCTGCCGCACCTGCTGGACGATCTGCAGATAGGGCGGGACTCCGCTGGAGCCGTCCAATCGGAACTGGAACAACACTCAATACCCTTCTTCTATGAAGTTAGTAGAACGGTAATGATCGCCTCGTGTTGCGTCAAGGCAGGGGAAGCGGCGTCAAGGATCCCGCCTTCTCGTAAACGGTCCATTCTGAGAACGCCAGCTCGGCAGGCCGCCGGAGCAGCACGCGGGCCGGATTTCGTCTCAAAACTCGTTCTCACGATTCCGGGAGTGAGCAGCGACCGAGAACCCGCCACGTTGTCCGATGCCGACGAGGTCGAGCGCCATCCGTGCCCGAGATGCGCCGTCCAGCCGGGCTCGCCGTGTCGGACCCGTTCCGGAGCGGTCGCCGGCACCTATCACACCGCCCGATTCACGAGGGTGCCCCAGCTGGCCAAGGAATTGCGGGTGCCGACGCCGTCCGACCGGGGACCGGGGCAGCCGTGGCGGGCGGGTACACCGCCGCCGGCGCCGATCCTGGCGGACACGCCGAGTGCGGACATCCGCATCGGCTACGCTCGCTGCTCCCACCTGACCCAAGAACTTCAGTCCCAGCTCGATGCCCTGGCCGCGGCGGGCATCCCGCGCGAGAAGATCTTCGCCGAGAAAGTCTCCACCCGCGTGCGGGTCCGCCCCGAGTTTGAGAAGGCCCTGGAGGCGTGCCGGCAGATCAAGGCGCACGCCCCGCACTGCCGGGTGATCCTCACCGTGTACGAGATGAAGCGGCTCGGCCGCGACTCCGCCGAACTGACCGCGCTGGCCGACCACCTCACCACGCACGGCATCGCCCTGGAAATGCTGGCCGGACCGCTGACCGGGATCTACGACCCGTCCGGCACCGGGCGGGTGCTGTTCGCGTTCTTCGCCGCGATGGCCGAAACCGAACGCGAGAACATCCGCGAAGCCACCCTGGAGGGTCTGAACGCCGCCGCCCGCAAGGGAAACCACGGCGGTCGGCCCCCGGTGATCACCGAGGACATGCTGCACACCGTGCTGCGGCGCCGCGCCCGCGGCGAGTCCGTCGAGGACATCCGGCCGGACCTGATCATCCCCACCGGCAAGCGCAAGGGCCGCAACCCGAGCCTGGCCAGCGTCTACCGGGCTCTGGCCGAGCACGGCAAGCGCCAGCGCTACCCCGAGGCCATCGAGCGGGCCCACGCCGACCTCGCCGCCATCCAGGCCAACATCTGACCGCTGCAGCCGGACCGCCGCATCACCGCTGGTCAGTCATATCCGCCCGATTTCCGGCGAGTACTACCGCAACCCCGGCTCTCGCCGCCGGTTCGTTCGCGGCCGGTCAGGGCAGCAGGAGCGTCCGCCCGATGACCTCACGTGCCTCGATCGCGGCGTGGGCGTCGGCGGCGCGCTCCAGCGGGAAGGTCCGGCCGACGACCGGCCGCATCCGCCCGTCCACCGCCTCGGCCAGCGCCCGGGCGAGGACCTGCCGCATCTCCTCCGGCGCGAGCTGGAGGTCGCCGATGCCGCTGACGGTGATGTCGCGTTTCTCCGCCTCGGCGGGGTCGAGCACGGCGAACCCGCCGGAGGGCGCCCCGTGGGCCGAGAACCGGCCGCCGCCCGCGGTCACCTCGAACGCCGCCCGTCCGATCGCGCCGCCCGCACCGTCGAGGACCACGTCGGCTCCCGCGCCGCCGGTCACCTCGCG